>JAUYDL010000063.1 GCA_030691865.1 Candidatus Omnitrophota bacterium
TCGCTATCGTTCCCAACCTCCTGTTTGTGTTTACTTCTCTCACTTGCATACGAAGTATGCCATATAAATATTTAAATTTCAAGTACCCTAAAAAAATAATTTTATAGTATAATACCTCTGTCATGCAAACTACATCTATCCAATATCTTAAAGGCATCGGGCCAAAGCGCGCAGGAAGTTTTATGGCCAGAGGTGTAAATACGATTGAGGAATTGTTGTATTATTTCCCCCGCCGTTATGAAGATCGTACGAATTTTGCCAACATCTCCCAGCTTAAAGAGGGCCAGATTTATACGATTAAAGCTCAAGTTTTAGCCGGAGGCCAGCGCAATTCTTGGCGTAGGCGCGCGTTTAGTATCACGGAAGCAGCCGTGGGTGATAGCACGGGTAAGCTATCCTGTATTTGGTTTAATCAACCGTATCTTAAGGAATATTTGAAAGTGGGGGCCTTTATAATTCTTTACGGAAAAGTTGAGCGTTATAAAAGCAGGTTACAGATGAATAATCCGGAATTTGAGTTTCTAGACAGCCGGGATGATGACTCTTTAAATGTCGGCAGGATTGTTCCGATTTATACTTTACCGGCCGGATTCAGCCAGCGCAGTTTACGCCAGTTAATTAAAAATGCCCTGGATAAATTTTTGCCTAAAATTAATGATCCGCTGCCATTTGATTTACGCAGCCGCCATAATCTACTTAATCTGGCGCAGAGTTTGTTAAATATACATTTCCCGCAAGATTTATCCTTGCAGAAACAGGCACATACACGTTTAAGTTTTGAAGAGTTCCTGCTTTTTCAGTTACCGCTTGTTTTAAGAAAGCTCAACCGCAAAGAGAAAATTGGAACCAGGCATGTTGTTAGTGGCAGGTTAATTGAGGATTTTATTTCCGGTCTATCTTTTCAACTTACCGCAGCGCAACAAAAGGTTTTAGGGGAAATAAAAGCGGATATGGCTTCTGCGCAAGCCATGCAGCGGCTTTTACAGGGAGATGTTGGATCAGGAAAGACGGTGGTAGCTACGATAGCTTGTTTAATGGCTATTCAAAGCGCTCATCAGGCAGCTTTTATGGTGCCGACAGAGATATTGGCCCGGCAGCACTATGAAAAAATATCTGGTCAATTAGATCGGTTAACTTTTAATGGACGCAAATTACGCCTAGCTTTATTAGTCGGCCAGGATAAACAGAAGGAAAAAATTTATCAGGAGATAAGAGAGGCCAAAATCGATTTAGTCATCGGCACGCACGCATTACTGCAAGAAGAATTAAGCTTTAAGAGTTTAAGTTTTATTGTGATTGATGAACAGCATAAATTTGGTGTTGGGCAAAGAGCGCTTTTGCCTAAGAAAGGCAATAATCCGGATGTGTTGATTATGACGGCTACACCTATTCCGCGCACCTTAGCCATTACTCTTTATGGGGATTTGGATATCTCGGTCATTAATGAACTACCACTGGGCCGTATCCCCATAAAGACTTTACAATTTAGTCAGGAGGACAGGAACAAAGGTTATGCTTTGGTTAAGGAGGAGCTTAATTACGGATGCCAGGCGTATATTATTTATCCGGTGATTGAGGAATCATACGCTTTGGATATTGCCGGAGCCAAGAAGATGTTTACCGAACTTAAAAGCGGGGAATTTAAAGAGTTTCGCCTTGGCCTGATCCACGGTAAGTTAAAAACCCAGGAACAGAATGAGATTATGCTCAAATTTCAGAATAAGCAGCTGGATCTTTTGGTGGCAACCACTATTCTGGAAGTAGGTATTGACATCCCGAATGCTACTTGTATGATTATTGCATCAGCTGAGCGTTTTGGTTTAAGCCAGCTGCATCAGTTACGCGGAAGGATTGGCAGAGGCAAACTGCAGTCATTTTGTATTCTTATTTCTGATAGTCAAAGCCAGGAGGCCAAGGCGCGCCTGTCAGCCATGGTTGCTTCCGGTGATGGATTCTATATTGCAGAAGAGGATTTAAGGATCAGGGGCCCGGGTGAGTTTTTTGGCAACCGGCAGCATGGGTTAGCAGAGTTAAAAATTGCCAATCCACTTATTCAGATGCAGCTGCTTAAAGCCGCCAGAGAAGAAGCCATTGGCCTGCTTAATCAGGATCCCCGTTTAGAAGAGCGGCCGCATCAATTATTAAAGGACAAGCTACTCCAGAGATTTCCGGAGTATGAGAAACTGATGTTAGTGGGGTAATATGCGTATAACTACAGGAAAATACCGTAACCGTAAAATACAGATGCCTAAGGGTATCCGGCCTACTCAGGACAAGGTACGCAAGGCAGTTTTTGATATTTTAGGAGATATCAGCGGATTAACGTTTTTAGAGCTTTTTGCCGGTTCCGGGGCAGTAGGTTTTGAGGCGCTTTCCCGGGGAGCAGGCGAACTTGTTTTGGTTGAGTTGAACCGTGATTCCATAGAGTCGATTAGGAAGAATATCGATATCCTGCGGGCTACTTCTTGCAGCGTAATCCATATTGAAGCCCAGAAAGCGGTCAAACTCCTTCATGAGAGCGGGAAATCATTTGATATCATTTTTATTGACCCTCCGTACTATAAACTTAAGGCCCCTCGCTACGGCGCTTTTAATAAGATAACGGGTAGCTTGGGGTCAAGGGGACAGATAAGCGAGTCCTTGACAAAAAAAATCTTGCAAACCTTAGAGGGTTATGATATATTGTCGCCCAATGGTTTGATCGTGGTGCAGCATTCTAAGCTAGAGCAGTTGCCTAAGGATGGCTTAAAATTTAGTTTAATTAAAGAAGCTAAGTACGGTGATACTTGGCTTTCGATTTTTAGTCACGCCGAGCGTGAGAAAGAGTAAGATGTGTCAGATTGCTTTATATCCAGGGACATTTGATCCGGTAACTAACGGCCATATTGATCTGATTTGCCGTGCGCGTGAAATTTTTTCGGATGTAATTGTAGCGGTTGCGCATAATCCGCATAAGAAGCCGGTTTTTAGTGTTAACCAAAGGATGTCTATGCTTAAGCAGGCGATTGCCGGCATGGACGGAGTAACGGTTACGCATTTTGATGGCTTGGTTGTGGATTTTGCCCATAAGATGAAGGCCAAGGTATTGGTACGCGGATTACGCATGCTCTCAGATTTTGAGTATGAGTTTCAGATGGCCTTAACCAATCGTAAGCTTTCCAGCGATATTGAGACTATTTTTCTTATGCCGCATGAATCTTATAGCTATCTTTCCGCAAAACTGATTAAAGAAACAGCGATACTGGGAGCTGACCTATCCAGTTTTGTGCCGGATTTTGTGGGACGAGCCTTACAGAAAAAATTACGTAGAAAGAAGTGAAGATAATTATTAATCAGGTTTCGGCAGAGGGCCTGTATTTAAAAGAAGAGGTCAAATCAGCACAGTTGGATCTAAAGACAGATCTCATAAAGTTTCGCTCTCCCCTGAAGCTGGCGGCGCGGATAACCCGGATTACTAATGCGCTGACTGTAGATTTAAATATTAACGCGGTCATTTTTGCTGATTGTTCCCGCTGTTTGAGTGAGTTTGAATGGGTATTTGATAAGGATGTGCAGCTGAATTATCCTTTGGATAGCAGCGATGTTTTTATTGATTTAAAACCCAGTATCAGAGAAGAAATAATATTAGATTACCCCATTAAGCCTTTGTGCAGCTTAAACTGCAAAGGTCTTTGTGTAAAATGCGGTAAAAACAAAAACGAAGGAGGATGTAACTGTGGCTTTACCTAAACGAAGGCATTCAGCAGCGCGTGGCCGAAAACGCCGTACACATTGGAAGATTAAAGTAACTAGCCTAATTCCTTGCCCGCAATGCAAACAACTAAAGCTTCCGCATCGGGTCTGTTTGGTCTGCGGATATTATGATGGCCGTCAGGTCATGGAAATCAAGGTAAAAACAAAAAAGAAGAAATCTCGTTAATTAAGAGGAAAGGGTTTTGATGAAAATAGTCGTTGATGCCATGGGTGGAGATCATGCCCCTGAGGTAGTGATCAATGGTAGTCTGGCGGCAGTAAAAGAGTATGATGTGGAGGTTATTTTGGTGGGTGATGAGCCAAAGATCCAAGCTCTTTTAAAGAAAGCCAAATATACCGGTAGTCGGATTAGTGTGCAGCATGCCACTGAAGTAATCGAAATGTGTGAGTCTGCGGCAACCAGTGTCCGGCGTAAAAGAAATTCCTCCATTGTTGTGGGTTTAAATTTAGTTAATGAAGGTAAGGCAGATGCTTTTTTCAGCGCAGGTAATACCGGGGCAGTGGTTTGTGCCGCTACTTTAGAATTAAGGCTTTTACCAGGAATCGAGCGGGCAGGTATCGGTATCATTACCCCCACTTTAAAAGGGATATCATTCATTATTGACGTGGGGGCAAACATTGACCCTAAGCCTACTCAATTATTGCAATATGGGATTATGGCAGATGCTTATTGTAAGAATATTTTGAACAAGCCTAACCCTAGTGTAGGTTTGCTTAATATCGGAGAAGAAGAGAAGAAGGGTACGGAGTTTATCCGGGAAGCATATGAGTTACTGGAAAAAAGTAAAATAAATTTTATTGGTAATGTGGAAGGAAAAGATCTTTTTACCGGTAAGTGTGATATCATTGTCTGCGATGGTTTTGTGGGTAATGTAGCTTTAAAGGTTTCGGAAAGTGCGGCTGAGGCAATGCAGACATTTTTAAAACGCCATCTCTTAAGCAATATCTGGGGTAAGATCGGCTTAATTTTTATGATGCCCAGCCTTAAGCGTTTCAAGAAAGAGCTTGATTACGCTGAGTATGGCGGAGCGCTTTTATTAGGGGTTAATGGTGTGGTGATTATCGGCCATGGCCATTCTAATCTCAGGGCAATTAAGAATGGAATTAGGGTAGCTAAAGAGGAAATTGAGCGACAAGTTAACGCGAAAATTCTTGAAGCAATTAGATAGAAAGGTTTGGTTGAAAAAAGTAGGGATTATCGGGGTAGGCGAATACCTGCCAGAGAAGATTCTTACCAATGCCCAGCTTGAGAAGATGGTGGATACATCTGATGAGTGGATTACTACTCGTACGGGCATAAAAGAAAGGCATTTAGCCGCAGAAGGCCAGGCAGCTTCGGATTTAGCGATTAAGGCTGCTCAGCAGGCGTTGGCAAATGCCAAGTTTAAAGCTGAAGATATCGAGTTGATTGTCGTGGCGACGATTACCGGGGATATGTCTTTTCCTTCGACAGCGGCGATCGTACAAAATAAGCTGGGTGCCAAAAAAGCAGTTTGTTTTGATATTTCGGCAGCCTGCGCAGGTTTTATCTACGGAATTTCTGTGGCGCAGCAGTTTATCGCCTGCTCTACTTATAAAAATGCATTAGTGATTGGTGTTGAAGTTTTATCTTCGATTACCGATTGGCAGGACCGTAATACCTGTGTATTGTTTGGTGATGGAGCCGGAGCGGCAGTTTTAGCAGAGGTAGCCAAAGGCGGGATTATCTCTACATATTTAGGGTGTGATGGTTCAAAAGTTGATATCTTGAATCTGCCGGCTGGCGGCTCACGTCACCCGGCTACTTATGCCACCGTGGAAAATCGCCAGCATTTTCTAAAAATGCAGGGCAATGAATTATTTAAAATCGCAGTTAATACGATGACTAAGGCTGCCGAAGTTGTCCTGAAACAGGCGGGTTTGACTTTTGCGGATATAGATTTGATTATTCCACATCAAGCTAATGCGCGCATTATTATGGCTGTAGCCAAAAAACTAGGTATCCCCGAAGAGAGGGTTTATCTTAATATTGAAAGATGCGGGAATATGTCTAGCGCTTCAACGGTTACCGCGCTTTGCGAGGCAGTGGGAGAAGGTAAGGTTAAGCGGGGGGATATTATTCTCTTGGACGCATTCGGAGCGGGCCTGGTTTGGGGCGCCTGTATCATTGAATGGTAGGTTACCTTTTTGCCGGCCAAGGCAGCCAATATGTCGGCATGGGAAAAGATTTATATGATTCTTTTCCTGAAAGTAAAGCGATTTTTGAGCGGGCTGATAAGGCATTGGGATTTTCTATATCCGGAATTTGTTTTAATGGCCAGCCGGAAATTCTAAAGCAGACTATTTTTTCTCAGCCAGCTATACTTACAGTAAGCATGGCTGCGTATGAAGCGTTTAAGGTTAGAGTAAATACAAAACCATCTTTTATGGCTGGTTTAAGCTTAGGTGAATATTCCGCTTTAATTGCCGGAGGAGTTTTTGGTTTTGAGGATGGATTAAGGTTGGTGCGGAAAAGGGCTGAGATAATGGAGGAAGCTACGCTCAGGTATCCCGGTAAAATGGCCGCGGTTTTAGATTTGCCTTTTGATAAATTGAAAGATATTTGTTTAAAGAGCACAGCTGAAGTTGCGAATATTAATGCTCCCGGGCAGATTGTTATTTCCGGTAAAAAAGACGCGGTGGATAAGGCTAAAGATTTGTGCGTTGAAGCCGGGGCAAAAAGAATAATTGAACTAGATGTAAGCGGAGGATTTCATTCTTCGTTGATGTTTGAAGCCTCAGCAGAATTAAAGCAAAGATTAGATAGAACGCCTATATCTCCGCCTGCTATACCCGTAATTAGTAACTATACTGCTTGTCCGCAGTATAAAGTTACGCAGATAAAAGAAAATTTAGTTTACCAGATATATAAACCCGTAAGATGGGAAGAGTCAATGAGGTATATGTTATCGCAGGGAGTAAATAATTTTATTGAGTTTGGCCCGGGTAAGGTATTAAAAGGATTAATGCGTCGTATTGATAATAATGCGCAAGTTATAAACATAGAGAAGAAAGAAGATATTTTAGCGTTGCAGTAGGGACTGTCCCCGCATGGGACTGTCCCTACTTAGCTAGATATGTACTGATTGCTAGATGAGCCAAAAGGAGATCATATGCGTTTAAAAGACAAGGTGGCATTAATAACTGGCGGGGCAAGGGGAATCGGCCAGGCAATTGCCATGACTTTTGCCAGGGAGGGCGCGGATATTGTGATAGCTGATGTTAACCTTGAAATAGCCCAGAAAACCGCCTCAGAGATCGAGAGTTTAGGCCGCAAGGCTCTGGCTTTAGAGATGGATGTAACCAACTATGATTTGGTGGAAGCAGGTATAAACAAAATTCTTGACAAAATGGGAAAGGTTGATATATTAGTTAACAATGCTGGAATTACTAAGGATAATCTTTTGCTTAGAATGTCCCAAGCAGACTGGGATGCAGTAATTAATGTTAATTTAAAAGGTACATTTAACTGCATTAAGGCCGTATGCCGGCCGATGATTAAGCAAAGAAGCGGTCGGATAATCAGTATCGCTTCGATTATCGGTTTAATGGGTAACCCGGGCCAGGCAAATTATGCTGCTTCTAAAGCCGGGATAATTGCTCTTACAAAAACAGTGGCTAAAGAGTTAGCCAGTCGCAATATTAATGCTAATGCGGTAGCTCCGGGATTTATCCAGACAGAGATGACGGCTAAACTCTCTGAGGAGATAAAAAAGAAGATGCTGGAGGCAATCCCGTTAGGCAAATTAGGTACGCCTGAGGATGTAGCGAATGTTTGTTTATTCTTAGCATCGCAAGAATCAAGCTATATAACCGGGCAGACAATTACGATTGACGGTGGCATGGTCATGGCGTAGCACTGAGGGCACTGAAGAATCATGAGGCACTGAAAGATTCGGTGGCTCAGTAAATAATAATTCAGTGTATCAGTGACAAAAGGAGGAAAAAAGAATGGCATCACAAGAGAAAGTAAAGTCAATTATAGCTGAACAGTTGGGTGTAAAACCTGAAGAGGTAACTCCTGAGGCATCATTTGTCGATGATTTAGGGGCGGATTCCTTAGATACCGTAGAGTTAGTCATGGCCTTAGAGGAAGAATTTGGTATTGAGATTCCTGATGAGGACGCGGAAAAGATCGCTACTGTCGGCGATGCCATCAAATATATTGATGAGAAAAGCACCAAATAGGTTATAATTAATAGCAAATAATCAATTTACCCCGCAATTTAGCTTTCGCGGGGTAAATGTTATGTGAAGGGATTATTCAATAAAATATGTTCCCGCCTCATAAGTATTCGGCGGGATAAATTCGTCCGCCACTGAATCAATGGCGGACTCATTTAATGAAAAAGAGAGTAGTCATCACGGGTTTAGGGGTAATTAGTCCTGTTGGCAATGATATTCTTAGTTTCTGGGAGTCCCTGGTAGAGGGCAAGGGCGGAGTAGGGCCAATTACGAGTTTTGATGCAACAGCTTTTGATTCCCGTATTGCCGCAGAAGTAAAGAATTTTGATCCTACTAATCACGGAATTTCCCTTAAAGAAATTAAACGGACGGCGAAGTTTGTGCAATATGCCGTAGCTGCTGCTAAACAGGCGGTAGAATCCTCTGGGCTTAATTTAGATAAGGAAGATAGAAATCGAATCGGCGTAATTATCGGCGCTGGTATCGGCAGTTTGCATACTATTGAAGAGGAACATAAAATCTTTCTCAGCAAGGGGCCTTCGAGGTTATCGCCCTTTCTTATCCCCATGTTGATTGTTAACGAAGCCAGTGCCCTAGTGGCTATTGTTCATGGGTTAAAGGGGCCAAATTTATGCATTGCTACTGCTTGCGCTTCAGGTTCTCATGCTATCGGTGATGCATATCGGACCATTCTTTATGGTGATGCCGATGTGATGGTTACCGGAGGCACAGAAGGTTGTGTTGTTGCTACTGCTGTAGGTGGTTTTTGTGCTTTAAAGGCACTTTCAACCAGAAATGATGCCCCGGAAAAGGCCAGCCGGCCGTTTGACCGCGACCGTGATGGTTTTGTTATGGGGGAAGGGTGCGGTTTAGTGGTTTTAGAGAGCTTAGAGCATGCGCAAAAAAGAAATGCTAATATTATCGCTGAGATTGTCGGTTTTGGCATGTCTTGCGATGCTTACCATATAACTGCGCCTGATCCTGACGGGCAGGGGGCTGCTGCGGCGATGACGATGGCCTTGAAAGACGCGCAGATGAATCCGGAGCAGATCAGTTATATAAATGCCCATGGTACTTCGACTAAACTTAATGATAAAATCGAAACTTTCTCTATGAAAAAGGCATTTGGGCAGTACAGTAAGAAGGTCATGGTTTCTTCTACAAAATCTGTGACCGGGCATCTTTTAGGTGCGGCCGGGGGCGTAGAATTTATCGCCTGTTGTTTGGCAATTAAAGACGGAGTTGTTCCTCCTACCATTAATTATGAACATCCTGATCCGGAGTGTGATTTGGATTACGTGCCTAATACAGCGCGTAAGACTGATATTACAGCCTGCATGTCTAACTCTCTAGGGTTTGGCGGACACAACGCCTCTCTTATAGTAAAGAAATTCATAGGATAAAAATCAGGGGACGGTTCTATTTTTAAAATCAGGGGACGGTTCTATTTTTTACTATTTTTTAGAGTATGAAAAAATAGAACCGTCCCCATGTTTTCAAAAATGCCATACACAATTGCGGAAAAAATATTATTAGCGCACTGCCGGCCTGCAGGCAGGCAGGGTGCTCAAAAGACAATTAAGCCGGGGGAGTTTATCCAGGCTGACGTTGATGTTGCTTTGGCTAATGATATTACTGCCCCCCTGGCTATCTCCGAATTTAAAAAATCCGGTTTCCAAAAGGTTTTTAATAAAAATAAGATTGTTTTGGTCCCGGATCATTTTGCTCCGGCTAAAGATTTAAAAAGCGCTAATCAATGTAAGATCCTGGCGGATTTTGCCAAAGAGCAGAAGATAAAAAATTATTTTGAAGTCGGACAGATGGGGATTGAACATGCGCTTCTGCCGGAAGCCGGAATTGTCCTGCCGGGGGATTTAATAATTGGCGCGGATTCACACACCTGTACTTACGGAGCCCTGGGCGCTTATGCAACCGGAATGGGTTCCACGGATTTAGCCCGCTCATATATTGATGGTAAATGTTGGTTGAAGGTGCCGGCTACACTTAAATTTATCTATAAAGGTAAGCTTAATAAATGGGTAGGGGGTAAAGACCTGATTCTTTACACCATCGGTCAAATTGGTGTTGATGGCGCATTATATAAGGTAATGGAATTTTGCGGCCCGGTAATTAAGAAATTAAGCATGGATGACCGTTTTTCGATGTGTAATATGGCAATTGAGGCCGGTGGCCGAGCCGGATTAATTGAGCCGGATGCGATTACTAAAGAATTTGTCGCACGTTTTAAACGCAAACCTAAATTTTATCACTCCGATCCTGACGCGGTCTATGAAAAAATATATGAATGGGATATTACGGAGTTAGAGCCGCTGGTTGCTTGTCCGCATCTTCCCAGTAACGTTAAGCCGGTTAGCAGTTTGAAAGATATAAAAGTTGACCAGGTAGTTATCGGCTCGTGTACTAATGGCCGGATCTCGGATTTACGTATCGCGGCTTCCATGCTTAAAGGTAAGAAAGCAGCCTGCGGCGTGAGATTAATTGTTTTCCCGGCAACGCAAAAGATCTATTTACAAGCAGTAAAAGAGGGGTTGGCCGAAATTTTTGTTAAGGCCGGAGGTGTTTTTTCGACACCGACTTGCGGGCCTTGTCTTGGCGGGCATATGGGGATTTTAACTGAAGGCGAAGTAGCTATTGCTACGACCAATAGGAATTTTCTAGGCAGAATGGGTAGTCCGAAATCTTTTGTTTATCTATCTAATCCGGCAGTTGCTGCTGCCTCCGCAATCACCGGTAAAATCACGCATCCGGGGCGCATAAAATGATTATCAAGGGCAAGGTCCATAAATTTAGTGATGACATAAATACTGACGATATCATCGCGGCTAAATATCTGGTTTCTACTGATGCGCAGGAATTGGGCAAGCACTGTATGGAAACGATCAGCCCTAATTTTTCTCAGGCAGTTAGTCCCGGAGATATAATTGTCGCCGGAAGGAACTTTGGCTGCGGTTCAAGCCGGGAACATGCGCCTCTGGCCATTAAGGGGTGCGGGGTTTCTGCGGTAATTGCCAAGAGTTTTGCTGCTATTTTTTTTAGAAACGCTATAAATATTGGCTTGCCGTTTTTAGAGTCGTTAGATGTGGACAAGATTAATGATGGCGATATAATTGAAATAGATCTGGCTAGTGGTGTAATTAAAAATATAACCCAGGATAAAATTTATAAAACGCAGGCCTTTCCGGAATTCTTACAGCAGATTGTCGAGAGTGGAGGCTTAATTAATTATATTAAAAAGAGAAAAGGAAGATAATAACCCTAGATCCTGGGCATCTTCGATGCCCAGGATTAATTCGCGTCAATAATTTACGTCGCTCTCCTTAAGAGCTCCGTAAATTATGCGCTCATTAAAAATGTATAAAATCGCGGTAATTCCTGGTGATGGTACCGGCCCGGAGGTAGTTAATGAAGGCTTAAAAGTTTTACAGGCGGCCGGTAAAAAATTTGGTTTTAAATATGAGACAAAAGTCTTTGATTTTGGCGGCCAGAGATATCTGGATACTAACCATACTTTAGATGATCATGATATCGCAGAGTTAAAAGGTTATTCAGCAATTTTTCTGGGAGCTATCGGACACCCAGATGTCAAGCCGGGAATTTTAGAGACCGGGATTCTTTTAAAATTAAGATTTGCTCTTGATCAGTATATTAATTTACGCCCGGTTAAACTTTATAACTCTAAATTTTGCCCTTTAAAAGATAAGCGGCCCGAGGATATTGATTTTGTGGTTGTGCGTGAAAACTCCGAAGGCCTATATAAAGGTATGGGTGAATTCAAGGATAAGGCAACTAAGGATGAGGTAGCCATCCAGATTTCTTATAATACGCGAAAAGGGGTTGAGCGTTGTATCCGTTATGCTTTTGAATATACGCGTAAACGCAATAAGAGAAAGAAACTCACTCTTTGCGGTAAAACTAATGTTTTAACCTTTGCCTGGGATCTTTGGCAGCGGACATTCAATGAAGTAGCCAAAGAGTATCCGGATGTAACGACTGATTATGCGCATGTCGATGCTACGACTATGTGGTTTGTGAAAAACCCTGAATGGTTTGACGTAATTGTTACCGACAATATGTTTGGCGATATTATTACGGATTTAGGGGCAATGATTCAGGGAGGTATGGGTATTGCTGCTGGCGGCAATATTAATCCGCAAGGCGTTTCCATGTTTGAGCCAATCGGAGGAAGCGCTCCTAAATACACCGGTAAAAATGTTATTAATCCGTTAGCAGCAATTTGCGCGGTAGGGATGATGCTCGAGAGTTTAGGAGAAACTGAAGCTGGGAAGGCAATTGAGAACGCGGTTATTGGATTGGTAAGTAGGAAACTGAAATCACTTGCTGCCGGTAAAATGGGTTATTCGACAACAGAAATAGGGGATTTGGTAGTTAAAAATTTATAATATAGAAAAATGGGGACGGTTCTATTTTTCCCCAATCTGATGTCAGAAAAATAGAACCGTCCCCTAGTTTTTAATAGAGGAGAATCTCGATGAAAAAGTATAATGTGGCGGTAATCGGAGCAGGGGTCGTAGGAATAGAAATGCTGCGGGTCTTAAAGCAGCGCGAATTTCCCGTCAATACCTTAAAGGTTTTTGCGCGTTCTGCGCGCGATATCAATGTTGATGGCCGGGTTTATTCGGTCCAATCAATTACTCCTGATGGATTTAACGGAGTGGATATTGCATTGTTTGCCGGAACCGAGGGGGAGAAGGGCGCCGCCGTTACTTATGCTTCAGAGGCAGTAAGTAGAGGAGCGGTGGTTATTGATAACGGAGCGGATTTCCGCATGGATCCGAAAGTCCCTTTGGTTGTTCCGGAAGTTAATGCCGCTGATGTCAAAAAGCATAAGGGGATTATTGCTAATCCCAATTGTTCCACCATTCAGATGGTGGTGGCGCTCAATCCGTTACATAAAAAATTTGGGATAAAAAAGATCATTGTGACTACTTTGCAGGCTTCTAGTGGCGCGGGTATCAGGGCGGTAGAGCAGTTAAAAGAAGAAACGAATTTAATTGCTCAAGGGGAATTTAAGAGCGTGCAAGTTCAAGCGGTAAATAAATATATGCCGCAGCAGTTAGCTTATAATTGTTTCCCGCATATCGGAAGTTTTGTGGATGGCGATTATACTAATGAAGAATGGAAACTGGTTAAGGAGACGCATAAAATTATGCATGCTCCGAAGATTAAGATCTCCGCAACCTGCGTGCGTATCCCAGTCAGGACCGGGCATTCAGAGTCGATTTACATTGAAACGGTTAAGCCGATAACCCCGCAGCAAGCCCGGAAAATATTAGCCAATGCTCCGGGAGTAGTGGTTATGGATGATCCTAAGAACAACTTGTATCCGATGCCTAAAGACGCTGAGGGTAGGGATGAAACTTTTGTGGGCCGTATCCGTCAGGATGCCTTTAATAAAAAGGGATTATGGTTGTGGGTAGTGGCGGATAATTTACGTAAAGGTGCCGCTACAAATGCCGTTCAAATTGCTGAATGCGTAATCTCAAACTCGAAATAGAGTACGATGGTACGCATTATCATGGTTGGCAGGTGCAAAATTGCAAAAAAGCCAGGGCTAGTTACCGCAACAGTCAGACCATTCAGCATGTCTTAGAGCAGGTTCTTAAAAAAATCCTCCAGGAAAATATTAAGCTTACCGTTGCCGGACGCACAGATTCAGGGGTGCATGCTCTTTCCCAGGTTGCCAATTTTAAAAGTTCATCGCGGATGCCTCTTGAAAGATTACGCTGGGCTCTGAATTGCTTATTACCGGAGGATATTAAGGTAACGCGGATTAAAAATGTAGGCCTAGATTTTAATAGTCGTTTCTCGGCAAAGTCTAAGCTTTATCGCTATACAATTCTAAATCGTAAATATTCTTCAGCTCTTCTGGCTAATCGCGTATATTTCTTCCATCATCATCTAAATGTTAGCCTAATGCGCAAAGAAGCCAAAGTTCTTTTAGGCAGGCATAATTTTAAGTCATTTCAGACAGCGGAAATCAGGCAGCGCAATCCTCTGCGTACGATTAAGTTTATTAAGATCAGTAAGGACAAAGATCTGTTGCATATTGATATTCAGGCGGATAGTTTTTTATATAATATGGCCAGAAGTATTGCCGGTACACTATTAGAGATTGGCAGGGGAAGATTTCCCAAAGGAAGCATGGAGGAGATCTTAAAGGCGCGTAATCGCCAACTAGCCGGCCCGACTCTTCCGGCAAAAGGATTGTTTTTGCTTAAGATAAGATATTGAAAATTTTATTTGACTTAATGTTTTATTTTGGTATAATTACATTTCTATGAAAAGAACCTATACAGCTAAACCAGAAGACATTAAAAGAAAATGGTATATTGTCGACGCCAAAGGCCAGATACTTGGAAGGTTGGCGGCTAGAATTGCCAGTATTTTAAGAGGTAAACATAAGCCTATCTTTACTCCGCACCTGGATACCGGTGACGGGGTAATTG
>JAUYDL010000045.1 GCA_030691865.1 Candidatus Omnitrophota bacterium
GCATACATCTGTCCCATCCTACATAGTCTGCCATTTGTTGAGTTTTGTTCTTCTCCGGTCTTCCAATCCATTGTTTTTTTATTAACGATGTCCGCTTGGATATCACGGTTCAGAATTTTTTTCTCTAATTCAGAATAGCCTTCGGGAAATACCCTGCCTTCAAAAACGCCGGTAAATGGCAAAACCGAAAAATGCATCCCTGTTTTTTCTACTTCTGTTTTATACTTAGGCATATCTTCCAATATCGGAGGATACCCAACATAGTTCATCCAGACCTCAAAGCCGCTATTTTGCAGTTTTAAGGCCTTGGCTAAGAAAGGGCTAAACTCGGCGTGCTCCGGGTGAAAACTCACTCCTATGCGCGCCCGGTCAGGAGATACATTTGCTATAAAAGGTTCCGGATCCCAGGAAAGATTCGTGGAAAACTCTAATGTATGTATTTTGGAAAGTTGCGCTATCAAGTCAAAGATGTCCGGATAAACAAACGGTTCTCCGCCGGCCAGGTGAATCTCACAAGACCCATACTTATTATATATATCCTTCCAAATCCCGATCATTTTATCGAGCTTGGGATATCTGGCTTCTATCGTATTGCCTTTGTTGGCATTACAATAGGTACATTTATAATTACAGCGGTAATGCGTATCCCAGGTAATGAATACACGGTGAGGAGCAAAAAGCGTCTTGGGGCTGTGTGCTGCGGTTAAATTTGCAGGCCGGCTCACTTTATAAGTTTCGCCTTCCTCAACAGGAACATATTGTTTCGGATGCTCGGGGCATGCCCACTGACTTAGCCATTTTTCTTCCTCCCCCGGGATCATCGCTTTCCAGCAAGGACAGGCTTGGATCTTACAATCTGCCGGTCCTTCTAATAATTCCAGGCCGTTAGTTAATATGTTGCCCAGCTTCGGACTTTCCGAAGAACAGCATCTGAATACGTCGCCTGAACAGTCTATCCTGGCATACATTTGGCCCATGCGGCAAATTTTTGTTTTTTTCTCTTCGGCGCTTAGCCGGTGATCCAGTAGTTTCTGATTAGCGTCTTTATGCAAAGAGGTAGCCACGTAATGCTTCAACAATACCCTTTCTTCCTCAGTGTAACCATCGGGATATTCTTTTATGCCGGCCTTGCCCCTAAAGGGCTGAATAATGAATTGTATTCCATTTTTTTCTAGAGTTTCCTTGTAATACTCCGTCTGTTTCAGGAAAGGAGGATACGCTACAAAAGTTACAGATATGTTAAATTTGCTATCTTTTAAAATTAAGACTTTTTTTAAAAATTCATGGAAATTAACGAATTCGGGATGAAAACTACTGGATAAAAGTAAACCTTCCGGACGCAGCTTTTCTTTTAATTCATTTACATCCAGAGAAAGATTCGTAGAGACCTCCAACCCATGGTGTTCGGATAATATTTTAAGGATCTCGATAAAATTAGGGTAAACAAAAGGCTCTCCTCCGGAAAACCTTATGTGGCAACTGCTATATTTCTTATACATTGCGCTGCTTATTTCTTTTATCTTATCCAAACCGATATCTATCGAGTCTTTATTAGTGAGAGATTTGTGCGTAGAGCAGTATGAACAATTATAATTACAACGGTATGAAATGTCCCAGGTTAAATAAACCCTCCCGGGAGATTCCTTTCTCGGGTAGAGGGGGATGGCTTGGATCATCTTTTCTTATCCTTTAAAAAACTGTTACCGGATTTTCCGGACTGCCAAAAACAATGTTTAATCATCCTAACTGATATGAATCTACGGCATTGTCGATACAGGCTTTGGAACACCAGTCGTTCAGGAGGCCGCAGGATAATTTTTGACGGTATAATTGCATTTTTTCGTTATTCCATACTTCTTCAATAGGCTCTTCCATGGTCCCC
The DNA here is from genome assembly GCA_030691865.1 of Candidatus Omnitrophota bacterium. GTDB lineage: Bacteria > Omnitrophota > Gorgyraeia > Gygaellales > Profunditerraquicolaceae > UBA6249. Next base: position 1,883 of record JAUYDL010000045.1, read on the forward strand.
ACGGGGTGCCTGCATAGGCAATCCGGTAAAATAACGCCTCCGGTATCGATAAAAAGCTTTTTCCAGGGAAGTTTACACTTTAATCGGGGCCGGCTGCCGGGTGCATGCTGGTCAGGCTTTTTTTGCGCGGGTGTGCAAATAAGAGAATCAAACGTGTATTCAAAACCTATATTTGATTCTTGGCAGCTATTTTTTATTTCAGGAATTATTCTCCTTAAGTAGGAAGAAACCGCGTTGTCTTTTTTAAGTAAAACGTCTTCCTGCGCAGCTACGTCCGGGCGCAGAAAATCAAGCCGTAAATGCTGGAAACGATGTTTTTTACAAAACTCCGGGAAAAAACTTAGTTCTTTGAAATTGGAGGCCATTACTACCGCATTTATCCTTAACTTGATTTTTGCATTATCTTCCACCCTGACCTTATTTATTATATCTATGCTTTTAAGCAATTCGGAGAACTTGGCACCGCTTCTTATTTTTTCGTAAGTGGTTTCTGTCACCGCATCGATTGAATAAGTCAATTCAACATTTTTAGAATCCGCGAATATCTTTGCCCATTCCTGGTTAATCAATAGTCCGTTAGTTACAATACGCTTACACATGTCAGGATATTGATTGATCTTGCGGAATAAATCTTTAAAATAATCCACCAGGAATACTTCTCCTCCCTGCAAATCAATGTCTTCCAGATAGGGAAAGAGCTTAAATGCACGCTCAACCAGGGCAAACGGAAGTGTAAAATTATCTCCGGGATTGACCCGAGAGCACATAATACATTTAAGGTTGCATCTGTTGGTCAAAACCATGACCAGCATCCTTGGCTTTGAGCTAAGCAGGGTTCTTCTCTCTTCTATCTCAAGCTCGTTAATCCGCTTGTTTTCTAAATATATTGATTCTTCTTTTTTCGCTATGATCCCCATTAAACCGTCATCTCCTCCGAGCTTATTAGAACCGGATTTTAGCTAAACAAGATTCACATATTCGTTACAAGGACAAACCTGCGCTTCACAGGGCAGCGGCGCATCAAACAGGCGAAAATCTTTATCCATAATGCTGCCGATAGGGTTATCCGGCAACTGACCGCAGCGCACTACTTTTCCGTCGGCCTGCACAACCGCATACCTGTACCCGGCATTACAGAGCTTGCCTTTCGGGCTCTGCGCATTTAAATGGTAGCTATTCCTGTCAATATCCCCTAAAAACGGCCTGATGATTTCCTTTTCTTCTTCGCTATAGGATTCAGGATATTTTTTATTGTCGTATTCCCCCCAAAAAGCAGCCAAGGCAAAATTGATACCTTTTTCTTCAAAACGTTTTTTAAAGAAGTTTATTCTTTTAATCTGGGGAGGGTAGGCAAGGTAGCAAACCCCGGCTTTAAAACCCGCGTTTTTTAGAAGAAGGGTTTTTTCAATATGCGTGTCGATCTGTGAAAATAAAGGGTGGAAGTTTAAATCCATGTATACTGCATCCGGGGATATTTCTTTAACAAAAGTCTGAATATCCCCGGACATATTGGTCGTTATTTTAACCTTATGAATAGCGGAAAGTAACTTTATCAACTTAATGAAATTAGGGTACATAAACGGTTCTCCCCCGGTGATCTCAATGCGTATCTTGCCGTATTTGTCATAAATCCTCTGCCAGTGCGTCATCCATTCCTCTGGAGTCAAATATACATTGCGCTTTCCTTCTTCTACCCATTTTTTATAAAACCAACAGTAGGGACAACGAAAATTGCATTTGTAGTGTATATCCCAGGTAAAATATATGCCAGGCCGGATAGGGCGGGAACTTTCCGGGTTTCTGGACACATCCGCCTCCCCTTCCTTTGTTTCTTCTTTAATGGCATTTTGCTCTTCCCCGGGAAAGGTTTCATCTTCCCCGCAAGGACAATATTGCGCTTCACAAGGAAGATTCTTATCTAATAAATTAAATTCCTGGTCAAAAAAATTTCCAATAATAAACTTCTCTCCCATCTGGCCGCATCTGGCCACTTTACCGTCGGGAAAAATAAGCGCCGTTTTACGCCCGGCTTGGCATATCGTACCATGCCGCTTAACCCTTGTAAACCAGGATTCATCAATTCCGATTATTGCCTGTTCTTCGGGCGTATAATCTTGCGGATAATCTTTACCCCGGTATTGCCCGAAAAAAGGGATAATTTTTAAAGTCTCATTAATTTCCGCGAATCTTTTATGAAGGCGGGGGATCTGCTCAAGAAAAGCCGGATAAGCCACCAGATTAATGCATCCGTTAAAATTATGTTTCCGGATAAATAATAAACGCCTGATAAAATTATCTAAATCATCAAACTGAGGGTGATAGGAAAGCGACAAGGAAACTTTTTGCGGGCTTATTTCTTCTACAAAGCTTGCCAGGTCACCCGAAGAGTTGCTGGAAATATTTATGTGGAAACAAATCTGTGAAAGTCTTTTGATAATTTCGATAAAATTAGGGTAAATAAACGGCTCTCCTCCTGAAATAATAAGATTAACCGGGCCGTATTTTTCGCAAACTCTATTCCAATACGCCATTAGTTCCTCCGGAGATAAATACCGGGTTCTTTTCCTGTATTCTTCCCACTTTCCCTCAAAGAAGCAATACGAACAGCGGTAATTACAATCATAGAGCATATTCCAGGTAAAACGAACCGCCGGAGTCATTTAAAAAAGATCCTTTCCGTTATTCATCTTTATCCACTTTTTACCGTTAGTACGGCGGCTAAAAATTATCACCCCACAAAATATCGATATCTGAATCTTTCCTGCCCCATTGAATTACATGCGCACGAAAATCATTCACACAGGCCGGATTCGCAATAAAGCAATATTTAAAACAACCAGCGCCGGCGCAAAGGTTTTTCCTTAAATCCTGGTAATCCGGGCCGTTCCAGCCATCCATAAAGCAATTTTCCTGTAAATTTTCAGGACAGCTTATCCCTAAATCACAGGTTAAAATTTCACCCTTAGCGCTAAGGATAAGCTGGTCCCAGCCCCTCCGGCAGCAACTTGCATCAGGATAGTTTAGCTGGCCGAATTTAGGCGGCAAGGAAACTTCCAGTTTTAATTGGTTTGCCAAATTCCCAGATTTTTCTAAAATCTCATTGGTCATTTTTTGCTTAAAGAAACAGGAAAGATATTTCTGGCCCGGAACATAGATATAGTTGTACGAACACTCTACTTTATCTACTCCCAGATTAGCCGCTAGCCTGACAAACTCCGGCAGGTCTTCGATGTTTAAAGTTGAAGCATAAAACATTAAATTAATTTTAAGGCTTTCCCTATTTTTTCTGAACTTTACGAGATCTTCGACTCTCTTTAGAATAAGACAAAAATCATCGCTGCGGGTTAAAGTTTTATACATCCTGCTGTTGGACGCATATAATAAAATGTTCACAGTATTTTTAACGCTATACCTCCAGAAGCAAATGCCCCTGGGGTGTACAATGAAATCTAAAACTTTTTGCGTTAAATCAAACCCGTTGGTAAAATAGATTTTTTCAACCTCCGGAAAACTCAGTTCAATACAATTAGCACGCCAGTCAATCATCCTTTGTACTTCAGCCGAATTAAAAAGATTACCACAGGATTTAAACACGATGCGTTCGGCCTGAGCAAGATAGCGGGAAATTTTCCCTTCAAGTTTTCGATAGAAGTTATCAAAACTAAATTCCTCCCCGTTTATTCTGCCCGGGCAAAATACGCAATGTAAATCGCAAGGACCTCCTAATTGAATGATGATGTTCTTAGGCGAAGACTTTAAATCTATTTCTTTGCTTTCATATTCCTGGTCATTTAATAAAGAATTGTTTAAAGGTAACGACCAATTGCCGTCAATTATATAATTCTGATCGGTTTTTTTAAACACTCCCAGGTGTTCTTTTATTGCCAGGCCTCCGTTCTTTCCAAACATTTGGCTAAAGGCTGAATTTTGATTTATATCGTGTACCAAAATATACCCTTGGTGGGGTATCTGCGGTAAAACCGAGGAGCATTCCCAGACCTTATTCTGGTAGCTGTGGTCGGAATCGTGAAAAAATATATCTATCGCCTTATGCTCTTGAAGCAGCCCGGGTAAGACATCTCTGGAATATCCGTTTTTTAAAAGAATATACTCTTTTAAATCATCCGGGACAATTGCCAGCGGAGGGCATCTGCCGCTTATTTTGGCCGGATTAATTCTCTGTTTAAATAGCAAACTGCGTTCGTAAAAGCTTGTGTCCTTCCAGGCGTAATCCAGATAAGGATCAATCGTATAAAATTTGCAATCATTATTATTCTCTTTGACCGCCAAGGCAATAAATGTGCTGCTGAATCCGATATTGCTGCCGGTTTCAATGACGACCCTGGGTTTGGTAAGTTTGACCAATAGGTATAGAAAAATAAAGCTTGGATCATCCCAGACTACCTCCTTGCGTAAAGCCAATGGGAACTTTTGCAAAAACTCCCCCGTATAAAGCTCAATTTGGGGCCAATCCCAGCCCAATCTTGCGCTGTTCTCTTTAATGTATGCCGCTACTTCATTTTGCTCCGGCAACAATAGAGCCTGTATTTCTTTGATCTGTGTATACCTTCCGGGGTCATAATCCTTCAAGTTCTCCATCCCCATGGCGACATACGTCCAGGACTCTGTAACCGGATCTTTATAATATTCCTCTAAATTCATCAGCATTAGAAATTATCCGCCCAAAATATATCTATGTCTGAATCTTTCCTGCCCCGGCGAATTACATGGGAACGAAAATCATTGACGCAAGCAGGATTAGCCCGGAAACAATACTGCCAACAGCTGCTTGAGCCATCCATTAAAGATTGTCTTAGCTTTTGATAATATTGACCATTCCAGATATCTCCAAACCAGGAAACCTTATCCAGGCTCTCGTAGCAATCCTCCGCGGCATCACAAGGTAAAATATGCCCGTTCAAATCAAACATTACCTGGCTCCAGGGTTCCCGACAGATACCATAAACCGGATACTGCTGCTGATTAAATCTCGGGGGCAGCTCAATTTCCATCTTCAGGCTGGATGCCAATTTTGCCGCTTCGTCAAATTTTTGATTGGTTAATTCTTGTTTAAAAAAACATGAGAGGTATTTTTGGGCGGGGACATAGATATAATTATAATAACAAACCACTTTATCTACTCCTAATTGAGCAGCCAATAAAACAAAGTTAGGCAAATCTTCAATATTCAAAGTAGTGGCTACGAAAATCAGATTAACCCTGATATTTTGCGTCTCCTTGCGAAGTTCAAGCAAATATTTCAATTGCCCTAAGATTTTATGAAAAATATCCAAGCGGGTCATTACTTTATGTAACTGGCTGTTGGAAGCATGCAAAGAAGCATGAATAGTATACCTGCTTTTACCGCGGGCTATTTTGTGGCAAATTTCGCGGGTCAACCCGGATCCGTTGGTAGAAAACATTTTCTCCACGTGCGGTAAAAGATCATCGAAGTAATCCAGGATCTTAGCGGCTTGCGGCAATAAAAGATATTCACCCGAACCGGTCAAGATGATCTGCTGGGCTCGCTGTGGAGTATAATATAATTTTTCTTCAAACCTTTCTCTAAACGTATCAAGATCAAACATCTCATAATCATTGCCCCGGGAACAAAATGTGCAATTAGCATTGCAAGGGCCGGAGACCTGAAGAAAGAAAGCTCTGGGCGTAGATTTAAGATTGATTTTTTTACTACTATACTCCTGATCATTAAGCGTTGAGTTGTCCCTTTGTTCTGCCTTAGCTAAAGCAATGCTTTTACCTCTGCCGCCTCTACCAAAACTGTTTACAACCTGCGCAAAAATCCCGCTAGTGGAATTAATAGAATCAACGGCTTTTTTTAGCCGGAACAATATATCTGCGCTGATCTGCGAATGATTTGCCTGCTCATTAAAATATTCATAATAATGAATAATCTTTTCCGTAATTAATGTATCCTTAGGTTCCCGTTCGTAATAGTTCAGGTAATTTTCCAGCGCCGCGGCGATATCTTTTTTGTATTCATAATAATGCGCCAAATTAAACCAACGATCGAGATCCACTGAAGTCTGTACTCCGCTGGCTACTTCAATACCCAATGCCGAGGCTAATGCACAAAATTCTTCACAGCGGCGCAGCCTCTGGGGATATGTATTTCTGCCGTCTACGGATTCCCAGTATAAGTGGTTGGGAGAATTAGCCTGGATACCAAATTCTGTCTGGTGCGCATGCAGATAACTGAATTCCTCGATGGCACAAAGAGTCCTGCTGGGATAAACCCGATCCAGATGTTGAGCATTCCTCCTGATGAAATCCAAGGTTTGAGAAAAATCCCCTTCTTCTTCATCCGGGAAACCGAACATAAAATTGGCGGTAACCACTATCCCGGCCAGATGCGTAGCCTTAATTACTTCATCGGCATCTTCTAGGGCGTATCTTTTTTTCATCAACCCCAACACCCTCTGCGAACCTGATTCAATACCATAAATCAAATGCTTGCATCCGGCTTTTTTCATTTTCGCCAGTAAATCCGGGGTCATTTCCTTGCGAATAATCGCATTCGCCACCCAGGAGATAGTAATATCGTCCTTTAATTCCCAATCAATTAACAAATCACACAGAGAATTCAAAGCTGAGATATCCCCGTTAATCAATAAATCCAAGAAATCAATATGTCCTAATTCATTAAACCTGGCCTTATGGAACTTTATTTCCTCAAATATCCTTTTTCCGCTCATATGACGATAGCCGGGCCAGAATACCTTGGAGCTGCAGAATACACATTGCTGAATGCACCCCCGACTTGCCAATATCGGAATATGACTTTTATCATCATAATCGCTCAAAGGCAAATCTGAAAAATCCATAAACGGCAGCTCATCCAAATTTTCAAGTAATGGCCTGGGGGGGTTGTTGAAAATCTGCCCGTTAATTTTATAGGCTATCCCCAAACAACTATCCAGTGGCTTGTTTTCTTCTTTAAGACGAACCAGCTCACACAAGGTTAGTTCACCTTCACCGATGGCCACAATATCAACCACGCCTTCAAGTAATATGCTTTGAGCCCAGGAGTTTTCGAAAAATAAAGTTCCTCCGAAAACAATCGTCAAATCCTGGCGCTTATTCTTTATTCTCCTAGCCAACTCCAGGCTGGCTAAACGTGAAGAAGTGCAAACGGAAAAACAGATCATGCCTGGATTATAATCAGTGATCTGTTTTAAGTACCGGTTAATCAAATCTTCGTTTTCGGAGAAAAATTTTGCAACATTATCCGGGTTATACCAAAAATCAGATTGCTCCCAAGCCCAAAGGCCTTTATGGTTCTCCCGGCGATTAAGATATAATCCGATATTCAGATCTAAGGCCTGAACCGGGTGCTTTTCCTTCTTTAAGCAAGCTGAAAGCTGGGCTAAAGCCATAGGCGGATCATAGGTTCCCCAAACTGGAGCTTGGATTAAAATAACTTTCATTAAAATGTCCCCATTCTCCCCGAATGCAATGCTTCAAAAACAATCCCGGCCATAAGCCTATAACCCTGAGCATTAGGATGCTTCCGATCGGAGGATAACAAATCCTTTTCTTGATTAGAGCGGGCCTGCCCAAATTTAGAGCCGATATCGATAAACGGCACCTGATACGCGTTAGCAATCTCCTCCCTGACGCTACCTTTAGATTCATGAGGATAATTCAATAAAATAATCTTGATATTATATATTCGGCAGATATTAATTATTTTACCCAAACTATAAAATAATACCTTCTTAAAAACTTCCTTTTCTGCCTCGGTCTGGGATGATTCCCATATTACTCTTTTAAATTGCCTGGCAAATCTGCTATTGGGTTGAATACTTAAGGACTGTTCCATCATTTTCGTGGCCAAAGTATTATTTCCCAGAGTAAAATATACCATAGCTAAATAATTGTAATTTTCAACTTTGAGCGTTAAGTCATCCGGATCCACACATGATAATGACCGATTAAATAGCTCTATGGCCTGCTGGAAATTTTCTTTTCTTAGCTCAGGGGAAATCTGACCTTGAAAATAATAATTTTTCCCAAGTTCCAAAATTATTTTTGCGTCCTGAGGGTTATCTTGCAGGTACCCTTTAAGAATACCGATCGCTAAATCGTATTTCTCTTGTTCATAATACATGCTGCTCAAAAACAGGTATTCTTTTCTGTCCTTCGGCTCTACCCTCCCGGGTATTTTCATGAGCCCCTGCCCTGCGTCAGCAAATCTGCCCTCAAAACTAAAATCTCGGGCTTCTTTTAGGAAAATTTCATTTTTTTCACTGCTCGGGTTTTTATAAAAACCACGTTCTGTTTTATTTTTAGGATAATCCGTTCTTTCCTGGGAGTCGAATTTTCCAAAATCAGCTTCCGGGTTAATTTTATTTCTTAAGTTTAAAATGAGTATTTTAACCAATTTGTAGGTCTTTAATTTGCTAAGAGAAATATCCAGTCTTAAAAAACAGGCGGCAATTTTACCGATACCCGGAGATTTAAATAAATAGTAATCGCTATCCTCTAAGGTAGTTGGATCGTTTGAACCGATTAAAAGAAGGGCGATGTCGGGTTTATAAGTATTGATATTGCGCACTAAATTTTTAAGGACCATGGAAGAATTGTTGCCGGGGATTCCCCGGTTATAGACGATAAATTTCTTATCCCGGACATTTTCATTGAGCATTTTCTCTAATTGGGACGGATAATCGTTTCCGTATCCGCCTCCTAATCCAAAGGTAAAAGAATCCCCTAAACATAAAATTTTTATAATTTGTTTACCCGACGCAACTGTAATCTGCCTGTTTTTTGTTCGATAAACTGTGCAAATAAAACCCGCTAAACGCAAGCTGCTTTCCATAAACAACAGGACAATTACCAAACCAATCAAAATCAATAGCGCTTTTTGTTTCTTTATCGTCATCTCTTTGTAAATACCGAGAAATTCTTATCCAAAATGTTGCCAAATTTTACCGGTTATTGTTATTTAGAACAAGCAAATAATGAGTGACAAGAAAGTATGTCTATGTTAATCATTCCCGCATGCCTGCATCCGATGCAAATATTTTGCCTTGCGTCATCCGGAGCTGTTTTATATTTAATAAATCTTCTGGATTGCTTATATGCAGCAT
>JAUYDL010000056.1 GCA_030691865.1 Candidatus Omnitrophota bacterium
ACTCTTACCTTTATATTACCAAGGCCATTGATAATTTCGATGCATCAAATGGTATGTCTCTTCAGGAAGTGTTAGAGGGAATAAAGGCGAGATTATTAGTTATTGCCTTTAAATCGGATTGGCTGTATCCGGCGTATCAGTTAAAGGAAATAGTCAAGGCATGCAAATTTTCCGGGATAGAGGCGACGTATTGCGAAATTGATTCTACCTATGGACATGATGCATTTCTTTTGGAAGTCGAAAAAGAAACGCATTTGATTACGCATTTTTTGAAAAAAGTATTTTATGAATACGAGGTGACAGGCGAATATGAAATATGAAGATATCCGAGCAGATCATAGGATAATTCTCGGATTAATTAATTCCCATTCATCTGTTCTCGACCTTGGATGCGGCACAGGAGAACTTCTCTGCGTTTTGATTAAGGAAAAAAACGCACGTGGCCAAGGTATAGAAATAGATGAGCAGGCGATATACAAATGTGTAACCAAGGGGTTAAACGTTTTCCATGGAGATATTGATAGCGGTTTGGTTGAGTATCGGGACAAATCTTTCGATTACGTTATACTAAACCAGAGTTTTCAGCAAGTTAAAAAACCCGATGTAGTTTTGAGAGAGGCCTTAAGGGTGGGGAAGAAGGTAATTGTCGCTTTCCCTAACTTCGCTTATTACCGAGCGCGTCTACAAATATTCTTTAAGGGAAAGACCCCCATTACACCGTCCTTACCTTATGAATGGTGCGATACGCCGAATCTACATTTCTTAAGCATATCCGATTTTATCGAGTATTGTCGTAAGAGAAACATTAACATAGAAGAATCGGTTTTTATAGGAAAAAATGAGAGAATAAAGATATTTCCCAATTGGTTTGCCCTGGTAGGATTATTTCTTATTTCCAATGGGCAGAAACATGGCTAATGATTAGGAGATCGGCAGATGAACGAACATAAATATTTGGGACTAAAAGCAGAATTGCTTACCGAAGGGGTTTGGGCAACTCCAGATGCTTTGAAAGGAGTGGGAAGCGAATATAAAGAGCAGAACCACGGTCTTTTTGGCTGGGATTTTGAGGATCACGTCGGGATATCCTTACCAGATGACTTTCTTCTTCCCGACGGGACAGTAGTTCAGTTCAGAAAAAAGAGCCGTTCACCATATCAGGTTATAGTAGATAAAGACGATTTGATTTTGACAAACGGTAAGGAAAATATCTGCGAAGTTCAGTGGATTAAAAGGCCAGCGTATTACAGCCTACAGACTTCAAGCCATAATACGATGGTGAAAATTGGCCAGATAGGCGGGGAGGATTGCTTATTTTTCTGCTATCAAAATTATTGCAGCCATTTTTCTAAAAAAGAAGAGTGTTTTTTCTGCAATCTTGTTTCTACATCAAAGACCTATAATTCCGTTTTAAAGAGAAAAGATACCGAAGATATAGGAGAAGTCGCTAAGGCCGCTTTTGCCGAAGGCATGGTAAGACACGTTTTGCTTACCGGAGGGTGTTTCAATCACGAAAAAGAGATTGGGCTCGTAGGTGAAATTCTAAAATCTATTCGAAAGCATGCCGGTTTAGACCGTGTGCCGGGAACGATTCTTCCTTCTCCGGCAAAGAGTATTGATGACGTAAAAAAATATTACGATACAGGAATAAAAGCCATCGGCTTTAGCATGGAAATATGGGATAAAAAATTATATGAAGCGATTTGTCCGGGGAAATCTAAAAGTGTCAGTCACGAGACATTCATTAATTCTATCCGCTGTGCCGTTAAGATTTTTGGGGCAGGTAATGTATACGGAGTTTTTGTCATGGGATTAGAACCTAAAAATACGTTTCTTGAAGGAGTAAAAGAAATTACCTCTTTGGGAGCGAATATAGTTCCTTTTGTTTGGTCGCCCAATCCGGGCTCTAAACTTCATGGTCACAGGCCTCCGACGAGTGCCTGGTTTGTGGAGACGGCACTGGAGGCAGCCGATATTGTACATGATGCGAATATCCCTCTAGGAACCGAAAACCATTGCTATAAATGTGATGGTAATTCTTTGCTTCATGACGCATTACGGTTAAAGGGGATTGAATAAAATAACAAAAGATTTTTTGGGGATTTAAGAGAAGAGAGGAGAAAATATATGAGAAGAGAATTTAACAATATACTTGAATTAATTGGTAAAACACCACTTATTAAGCTCAACAAAATAACCAAAGATATAAAGTCAAAAATATATGTTAAGGCGGAATTTCTTAATCCGGGCGGTAGCGTAAAGGATAGAATCGGTCTTAAGATGATCGAAGCTGCGGAGCGAGAAGGTATTTTAAAGCCGGGCGGCACAATAATCGAGGCAACAGCTGGAAATACTGGTGTGGGACTGGCACTGGTTGCCGCCATTAAAGGATACCGTTGCATATTTGTTATGCCGGATAAAATGAGTCAGGATAAGGTAAATCTGCTTAAAGCTTATGGCGCGGAAGTGGTTATTACTCCGACATCGGTTGCTCCGGATTCACCGGAAAGTTATAACGGCGTGGCGGATCGGCTGGCCAAGGAGATTCCCAATGCTTATCGACCCAATCAGTTTGAGAATTCCAATAATCCCCTGGCGCATTATCTGACTACCGGCCCGGAAATATGGGAAGACTCCCAAGGGAAGGTGGAGGTTTTTGTTGCCAGCATGGGAACCGGTGGCACTATATCCGGAACATCAAAATATCTTAAAGAGAAAAATCCCAATATTATTGTAGTAGGTGCAGACCCACAAGGGTCAATACTTTCTGGAGACAGTCCTCACTCATATAAAGTTGAGGGAATTGGCGAAGATTTTATTCCCAAAACCTTTAACCGTCAAATTGTTGACGATATGGTAAGGGTAAGCGATAAAGAGTCATTTAACACCGCGCGGCGGCTTGCCAGAGAAGAAGGCTTGCTGGTAGGAGGTTCATCAGGGACCGCCTTGGCAGCTGCGTTAAAATATGCCGAGCGGTTAGAGAAGCCTAAATATATCGTAGCGCTTTTGCCTGATACCGGAAGGAATTACATCAATAAAATATTTTCTGATCAATGGATGCAGGAGAATGGTTTCTGGGAAGGCAAGAGATCCCGCACAGTGACTATAAAAGAAATACTCCTTAACAAGAAAAATCTTCCACCGTTGATTTCTGTTTCTTCACAAGACAAGCTTATCCGGGCAGTTTCTCTAATTCAGGAATTTAATATCTCGCAGCTACCCGTTATTGATGGCGAAAATATTGTGGGAAGTTTAAATGAGGCATCTCTTATGCAGCTTCTACACGATGGTATTGAGTTTGAAAGGCAAGATATCGCAACAGTTATGGGCAAGCCTTTGCCTTCTATTGAAGAAACAACCGATGTCTCCGAGGCATATAGAGTTCTCTTATCAGGTGCGACGGGAATTGTAGTAAAAAAAGAAGGTGTTCCAATAGGTTTAATTACCAGGGCGGATTTAGTTACCTATTGGATATCGCAGAAGAAGGAGGATCCCGATGAGGTTTGAGACTCGCGCTATTCATGACGGTCAGCAGCCGGATGCATTAACAGGAGCGGTTATCGTACCAGTGTATCAAACATCCACATTTCAGCAGGAAGCTGTTGGCAAGCACAAAGGATATGAGTATTCGAGGACAGGCAATCCCACGCGGTATGCTTTAGAAATAGCGTTGGCATCGCTTGAGGAAGGCAAATACGGACTTGCCTTTGCGTCAGGAGTTGCGGCGACTACGGCAGTTTTTAGTCTTTTAAAGACGGGAGATCATATCGTTGCAGGCGATGATATGTATGGCGGTACGTATCGCATTTTGGAAAAGGTGTTAAAGAAGTGGGGGTTGTCTACGAGTTATGCTGATGTTGACGATATTGGTTCTTTTGAAAAAGAAATTCGCAAAAATACAAAATTAATCTGGATTGAAACACCTACAAACCCGCTTTTGAAGATCGTGGATATACAAAAGATTGCCAAGATTTCGCATAAGCACAACATTATCCTTGCAGTTGATAATACGTTTGCAAGCCCCTATTTTCAAAGGCCGCTTTCGTTTGGAGCCGATATTGTCGTGCATAGCACAACGAAATATATTGCGGGACACAGTGATATTGTCGGCGGAGCAGTGGTGTTGAACGACCAGAAGCTGTATGACGACTTGAAGTATTATCAAAATGCCGCTGGCGCTGTTCCGGGGCCGTGGGATTCTTGGCTGGTCTTGCGAGGCCTTAAAACGCTGGCAATAAGAATGAAAGCACACGAGGAGAATGCGTTATATTTGGCGAGGTATCTATCTAAACATCCGAAGGTTGAGCGCGTGTATTATCCGGGTTTGAAATCTAGTAAAAATTACTCCGTTGCCAGAAAGCAGATGCAGGGCTTTAGTGGTATGCTCAGCCTGGATTTAAAGGGAAGCCTTAAGGAGGTTGAGAAATTTATTGCTGGCCTTAAACTTTTTCTGCTGGCGGAGAGCCTTGGTGGCGTTGAATCTCTTATAAGCTATCCTGCCAAGATGACTCATGTTTCAATGCCGCGCGAAGAAAGATTGAAACGCGGAATAACGGATAATCTCGTCAGAATTTCCGTGGGGATCGAGAATAAATATGATTTAAGAAAAGATTTAGAGAGCGCGTTTACGTTTGTGTAGAGAAAGGTGCACATATGTTATTTATTAATTTGAAAGTAGCGGTGAAATTAAATAAAGAACAGAAAGAAAAGATTGCCAAAGATTTTTCTGACACGCTTTTAAAAGTGACGGGGAACTTAAAAGAAAGCACTTATCTGGTAATCGACGAAGTCTCCGAAGAGAATTTAATTTTGGAAGATAAATTATTACAACAGAAAGCGGCGGTGAGCCTTGAGGAAACCTTATATTATTTTGCAAGAGATTAATTGCTATACGTGTTAAAATATATTTATTATGAAGGCGATTATTCTTTTGTCGGGAGGACTGGACAGCACTATAGCGGCAGAATTGATGGATGCACAGGGTATAGAGCTATTAGCCCTCAATTTCAAAACTCCATTCTGTCTCTGCGACCGTAAAGGTTCGGGAAGTTGCGGAAATTATGCGTACAAAGTAGCTATTCAATTAGGCATTGAATTTAGGCTGATCAACGCCGCTGATGATTTTCTTGAGGTCCTTAAAAAACCGAAATACGGCTATGGATCTAATATGAACCCATGCATAGATTGCAGGATTCTCTTCTTCAGGAAAAGCAAGGAATTGATGCGTGACGTAGGAGCATTGTTTATAATCACCGGCGAGGTCCTGGGTCAACGGCCTATGAGCCAGTTTAAGAGACAGATGGATATTATTGAGAAAGAGGCGGGATTGGAAGGACTTGTGGTAAGGCCGCTTTCAGCGAAATTATTGCCTCCTACCATCCCGGAAAAAATGGGATGGATTAACCGGGAACGTTTGCTAAATATTGAGGGACGTTCCCGGAGAATACAGATAGCGCTTGCAAAAGAGTTCGGTATCAATGACTATCCTTGCGTGGCCGGAGGGTGCCTTTTAACAGACGCTGGATTTGCACGAAAAGTAAAAGATTTAATAACACATGATGAGCTCAATTTCTCAAATATACAGCTTTTAAAATCTGGGAGATATTTTAGGTTTTCCAAAGAAGCAAAATTGGTTGTGGGTAGGAACGAAAAAGAGAATGAGAGTCTTGCGATGCTTGCTAGAGAAGGCGATTTTGTCTTTAGGCCATTGCACATCCAGGGGCCTCTTGGTATTGGGCGTGGTTTTTTTGATCCTAATCTCATCAATCTCTCGTGTAAAATCGTGGCACGCTATTCTGACCATGATGATAAGAATAGCGCAGAGATATCTTATAGCATGATCCCGGAAACAGAAGAAAGGTCTATTATCGCAAGTCCATTGGATGAAGATGAATTGAAAAGATTTAGAGTTTAGAAACGGAGGTAGAAAAATGCCGTACATCAATTTAAAAGTAGTTGGAAAATTAAGCAAAGAGCAAAAAGAGAAAATAGCTAAAGACTTCTCCGATACGTTGTTAAAAGTCGCGGGAAAGAAGAAAGAGAGTACATATCTGGTGATTGACGAAGTAAACGGCGAAAACTGGGCGCAGGGCGAGAAATTCTTTGGATAAACTTAATATAAAAGTTAAAGAAAAGGAAGGAGATGCCAGGATGCGGTTTAAACAGGCAGGAGTATTTATTGCGATATTGATTTTTCTTTTTGGCGTTTCATTTGCGCAAGATATCAATAGCGTAAGAGCGGAAATTTATTCCAAGCTTCAATGCTGTGCCTGCAAAGAAACCTTTGCTCAGTGTGTCTGCCAGGAGGCAAAAGAGATGAAGGCTTATATTGAAGCGCTCCTGGAGACAGGGGTAGGGAAAGAAGAGATTTATTACAAAGTCGCAAAGAAGTATTCATTAACGGTAATAATTGATAGCCAGATAAAGGAAGGAATAGAGAAGCGGCTTATAGATGAAGCGGGAGCGAAGCGGCCGCAGCTTGTACTTGAACCTCGGTCTGTTGATTTTGGCCAGCTGCATAAGCACCAGGGAGTGGTGAAGAGAATCTTCAAGATTTCCAATAAAGGGACTGACAAATTAGTTATTACTAATATACGGACTTCTTGCGTCTGCGTGAGCGTTTCTTTAAAAACCGGGGAAGAGAAAAGTCCATTTTTCGGGACTAGCGGAGCGGCGCCCGGATGGCAGGCTGTTATTGATGCGGGTAAGGCAGGGGAGTTAGAAGTAGCCGTTGATTTGCAGCAGGCGTCCATAAAGCCAGGCAAACTTATTAGGGAAGTACACATATTTAGCAATGACCCGCTTTATCCGGAAACCATAATTGTGCTTGCGGGTAATGTAGAAGCGCAGCATAATTAATAAACAACCCAGGAGGTTATCAAGATAAAGTTTTTATTTTTTTCTCTTGACATAGGGTAGGAGGGTACGGTATACTTATGTTGAAAGGAGGCAAGATTCATGAATCAACCCACTACCCATGAAGAGCAGATTCAGTATCTAAAAAAGATTGAGGGACAGGTTCGGGGTATCCAACGCATGATCCATGAGAAACAGTATTGCGTGGATATTATGACCCAGATTCACTCTATTATCGGGGCGCTGTATCGCGTGGAAAACGAGGTATTTAAAAAGCACATTGACAGTTGTGTTGTGAGTGCGTTAAAAGGGAAATCAGAGACAGAGAAGCAAAAAAAGATAAACGAAATTTTACAACTCATTGCTAAATTTAGGAAAGTATGATTCTTAAGAAAGGGATATTTTTCGGCATATTACTTGTATTTCTGTTAAACTGTCCAGCTTGGGCCGAAGGAGATATTTTTGATCAAATCGATAAAGGTTTAGAGAAACCCAAGGCAACAGGAGAACATAAACCTTATCCGGTAAATTTAGTTAACGCGTTGGCCGATACTAAAAATTATATCCTCTATAAAGAAATCTATCTTTCCGGCCGCTATTCCTTTGATTTAGGAAAAACCGAGGGGAGAAATTCCGCCGGTTTTATTCTTTTTGGCACTTTCTCCGGCCCCGAAGGCCAAATCGGCGATATGAATGTGCAATTCAGAGCCACCTATTATAATGACCAATTCGCTTATGGTCAAAAGATGAATCGTGAATATACAGATAAATCCGATGAATTTAAGGCAGAATTTCACAATGCTTATTTGCGCCTGCGTGCCTTACCGCCAATGCTTAATGTAAGAGCTGGCCATTTCTATGTGCCTTATGGAATCCAGCCTTGGATTGATACGCACGGGACACTCTTGCAGAGCCCTGCTATGGAATTCATCGGTTTAGACCGTGACTGGGGAGTGGCTATCGAAGGGCAGAATGATAAACTGGAATATCAGTTAGGTTTAACGCGAGGCTCAGGAATGGATTACTTTGAGCGAGATAATAATTTTGCGCTGGCGGGTAAGCTTTCAACTCCCCGGATCGGGCAGCGCATTAATGACTGGTTAGGGATTTCTTTTTTGGTGGGTAGGATTTTTGATCCTATGGGTGTTGAGCGGCTGCGCAGTTGGGATATGGAAGAGAAGGCCGAGAAATTTAATGGCAACATTATTGAGAGATGGCGCACTGGCATTGACGGCCAAAAAGTAATCGGCCCGGCACGCCTAAGATTTGAGATTACCGGTGGTAAGGATGCTAAGAAAGAGGATGTCTTAGGACAATTCTTTGAACTCAAATATGCCTTAGGTAAAAATAGCCGTTGGTCGGCTTACCTGCAGGGAGAGAATTTGACGCAGAATATAAATCGCCCTCATAATCGAGGTTCAGATACAACAGTGCGAGGGGGGCTTACTTATAGTTTTTCAGCCAATTATAATATTCAATTCGTAGTTTCAAGAGATTTAAATACGGTTTTTGGCAAAGAAGATACTTGGATAGGGATATTATTTTACGGCCAGAAGGGCGGCGGTTTGTTTGAATGGTAAAGGGGGGTTTATGGATAAAAGATTAAGCATGGTTGTCATTATGAGTTTAGTCAGTTTAGTCCTGATTAAATCAAATACATTTTCTCAGTCTCAGGTTGTGCCATGTCAATTGAATAATCCGGATCAGGATACCTTGCGTCTTTTCCCGGACAGGACAAACTACCGCACGGAATTTATCCGTACCGATGAGGTAGGTGATAAGCGTGGTTTAGGTGGGGAGGCCTTATATAAGGAATTAGAAAGACGGCTGGGTGATAAATGGGATCCCATCTGGGAAACTAAAGACATACCCTATGTTTTTTATGAGATTTTAAAAGGCCCGGATAGAATCGGCTGGGTCTTTGGAGCTAATCAGGGTTGGCCCGGTGCGGACAATTCACAATTGATGTTTGCTTTCGATTTAGATGGAAGGATGCGTGAATTTTACTATCAAAAACTACCGTCCATGGAAAAAGAACGACTTCAGAAAAAGGAATTTTATTCTCAGTTTATCGGTTTAACCTTAGAGCATTTTTATGTCCATGAACAATTACAGAATTTGGCAGTCACAGATAAAGATATTCTGGCTTTGGAT
>JAUYDL010000058.1 GCA_030691865.1 Candidatus Omnitrophota bacterium
GAAGTTGTGGAGACACTAAAAACTTTTCCGGAATTATTAGATCCGCGTACGCATAAGCCCTTAATTGACCGCACGGTAATTATTTGTAATACCAGTTCTATGCCGGTGGCTGCCCGTGAATCCAGTGTTTATACGGCAGTAACCATTGCGGAATATTACCGTCAGATGGGTTTAAATGTTTTATTACTGGCTGATTCAACCTCCCGTTGGGCACAAGCGATGCGCGAAATGAGCGGCCGCCTCGAGGAGATCCCGGGAGAAGAAGCATTTCCGGCATACCTAGAAAGCCGCATTGCTTCTTTTTATGAGCGCGCCGGAGTAGTCAGGCTGCAGGCAGGCGTAACCGGCTCAGTAACGATTGGAGGAGCGGTTAGCCCGGCCGGAGGAAACTTTGAAGAACCGGTGACTCAGGCAACACTCAAAGTTGTGGGTGCTTTTCATGGGCTTTCCCGCGAGCGCTCCGATGCCCGAAAATATCCGGCAATAGATCCTTTGATCAGCTGGAGTAAATACGCAGGTTTCGTTAATCCGCAATACAAGGAAAAATGCCATTCTATTTTGTATCGCAGTAACGAAATTGCCCAAATGATGAAAGTTATCGGAGAAGAAGGGACCTCCTTGAAGGATTATATCGAATATCTCAAAGGGGATTTTTTTGATTTTGTTTATTTACAGCAGGATGCCTTTGATGCTGTAGATGAGGCTACCTCCAAAGAAAGGCAGATTTATTTGCTGGAATTTATTTGCGCGATATTAGATGCACAGTATAGCTTGGAAGATAAGGCCAGCGCCCTGCATTTTTTTCAAGCCTTGCGTCAGCTTATGCGTACCTGGAATTCTGCTGAATATAATAGTAGTGAGTTTAAAAAAATCGAATCTCAAATCGTAATGTTTTTGGAAACCAAATCGATAAACAAAGATAGATAAGCATGCAAAAAGCCTATACGAATATTATTCAAATAGCTGGTGATGTGATTACGGTGGAAGCCGAAGGAGTAGGTTATTTAGATATTGCCCAGATTACTACCCGCCGCGGCGTATCTTTAGCCCAGGTTATCCGTATCGATTCTAAAAAAATATCTTTACAGGTTTTTGCGGGGACCCGCGGTATCGCTACGGGCGATAAAGTAAGATTTCTAGGTTACCCCATGCGCGTGGCTACCGGTGAAAATTTGCTGGGCCGCATATTTAACGGTAGCGGTGTGCCTTTAGATCATGGGCCTGTTCTTTCTGAAGGCCTAATTGATATCGGCGCTCCTTCGGTAAATCCGGTTAAAAGAATTATCCCGAATAAAATTATCCGTACGGGAATTCCGATGATTGATGTTTTTAATTCCTTGGTGGAATCGCAGAAACTTCCGATTTTTTCAATCGCCGGAGAGCCTTACAATGAACTCCTGGCGCGTATCGCTATCCAGGCAGAAGTGGATATTATTATTGTAGGGGGGATGGGTTTAAAGTATGATGATTATCTTTTTTTTAAAGAGACATTAAATGCGCACGGCGCACTTTCCCGCTGCATATTTTTTATCCATACTGCTTCTGATCCTACCGTAGAGTGTTTACTGGTGCCGGATATTAGCCTGGCTGTGGCAGAGGATTTTGCCTTAAAGGGTAAGCGGGTATTAGTTTTATTAACGGATATGACCAATTTTGCTGATTCCTTGAAAGAAATCTCAATTACCATGGAACAGGTTCCTTCCAATCGCGGATACCCGGGGGATCTCTACAGCCAACTTGCCGCCAGATATGAGAAAGCAGTTGATTTCCAGGGCGCCGGCTCTATTACTATTCTTTCTGCCACGACCATGCCCGGAGACGATGTTACGCATCCTGTCCCGGATAACACCGGATATATTACCGAAGGGCAATTTTATTTAAAAGCCGGGGTGATTGAGCCTTTCGGATCCTTAAGCCGCTTAAAGCAGCAGGTAAACGGAAAAACTCGAGCCGACCATCGCGCGATCATGGATACCATGATCCAGCTTTTTGCCAGTTATCGGGAGACTCTGGAAAAACAATCCATGGGTTTTCAGATGAGCGCCTGGGATGAAAAATTGCTCAAATACGGTTCGCTTTTTGAAAAAAATATGATGTCGCTTAAAGTAAATATCCCCCTGGAAAAAGCCCTGGATTTGGGTTGGCAGATTCTTAGCGATTGTTTTACTCCTGAGGAAACCGGAATAAAACTTTCAATTATCCAGCAGTTCTGGCCCGTATCTAGGGACGGTTCTCAAAACAATCTTAAAGTGTCCCCTAGATAGGGGACACTTTTGCTTTGAGTTGAGAACCGTCCCTACTATTTTATTATGGCAAAGATTAAGCTTACCAAAGGCGAATTAAAGAGGCAGCGCGATGCTTTAAAGCAATTTGGGCGTTATCTGCCCACCTTACAATTAAAGAAACAGCAGCTGCAGTTAGAAATTCTGCAGCAAAACGTAATTCTCCAGGATATAAAACAAACGCTGATTAAAAAAAGACAGGCGATCCATTCCTGGGCCGGTTTATTGGCTGAGCCGCAGGTAGATATTAAGCTGTTTTTGAAACCAGAAAAGATAATCACGCATCTGAAAAATATCGCCGGTGTCGATATTCCTGTATTTGACAGCCTGAAATTTGGTGAAAAAGATTATGATTTGTTCCTGATGCCTTTATGGTTGGATACAGCAATCGGAGCCCTAAGAGAAGTAATCGTTTTAAATAAAGAGATTGTAGTGCGCCGGGAAGGCGTGAATATTTTGCGCCAGGAACTGCGTGTTACTACGCAGAGAGTGAATCTTTTTGAGAAAGTGAAGATTCCGCTGGCTGAGGAAAATATTCGGCTAATTAAGATTTATATCGGTGATCAGATGGCTAATGCCGTAGGCCGCAGT
>JAUYDL010000060.1 GCA_030691865.1 Candidatus Omnitrophota bacterium
AAACACAGATGAGAGAAATAGAAAAAGCTTTGAAAGTTATGAAAGTAAAAGAATTTGTTCAAGTGGCTACGGCTGATAAAGGAGGAAAACCCAATTCCGCTCCTAAATTATTATTAAAGATAGATGGAGGAATAATTTATTTTGTCGATTACAGTATAGGTAGAACCCTCAAGAATCTGAAAGTTAATCCAGAAGTTTCTTTATCGTTTATTGATATCAATTCCCTTTTTGGATATAGATTGAACGGTAAGGTGGAAATTATTGAAGAAGGCAAGATTTATGATGAGTGCCTAAAAGAGTTAGGTGAAAAAGAAATAGAGCTTTCCGTAGATCGCATTGTCAAAGGAGTGCAGGATGGTGAGTCACATAAAGACTTTGAATCGGAAAGCCCTGAACGCTTTCTGGTATATAAGGTTAAAATTGAAGAAGGTTGTGAAATAACCCCTCGTGGTGTAATAAAACGGGAAAGCAGTTGATAAGTATGACATAAGACCTTTAGGTAATCAGGGTAAGCTCTTGGTATTGTTTTTCGGTTTCTCCCGAACACAGCCAGTTATGAAAATCGTCCATGATAGGGAATAAATCCTCCCCCTTTTGGCATTATAAATTGTAAGGCAAGCATATTTAATTATTTTCGTAGTCATTTTGTGTATTGGTGTTATAATATAAGTGTTAAAATAATATCTAATGAAAAAGGAGAGAAGATGGTGAAAAAGATTTTAGTTTTGGTTTTATTGGGTTTAACCGTAATGCCACAGTGCGTTAAAGCCGGAGAGACCAAGCCTGTTCAGTTGGCGATATTTAATCCATGCCAGCTGGTACCGGAAAATGAGTCAATCAAAGGCGTGAGCCTTGATTTAATCTACGTTGCCAACAAGGATGTTACCGGTTTTAGTTATACCTTTTTTGGGGTAAATAAGGCTACAGGAGATGTTAAAGGCGTAGAATGTGGTCTTGGGAATTGGGTTGAAGGTTCTTTTCACGGATGGCAAGATGGTTTTGTGAATAGAGTCGGCGCTCGCTTTGTTGGTTTTCAAAGCGGTATGTTGAATATTACTAAGGGAGACTTAACCGGTGTACAATTTGGTCCAGTGAACTGGGCTGAGGGATTCGTACACGGCGCACAGGCAGGTTTATTTAATTATTCAACCGGCCGGTTCATCGGCTTCCAGGGTGGCCTGGTTAATGTTTCTAAGGGGCAGTTCAGTGGCGCAGCTTTAGGTATAGTGAATTATGCCGAAGGCTCAGTTAAAGGTTTCCAGGGAGGTATAGTTAATTCTGCTGATAAAATGCACGGACTCCAACTGGGGTTTGTTAATTACACTAAATCTCTTGACGGTCTTCAAATAGGTCTTTGTAACTACAACGGAAACAAGAAACCCTTGGAGTTCATGGTTTTTGTTAATTGGTCGTTCTAATTGATTTTTGTTGAATAACTAAGGCTCTTTTCAAGCTCAACCAGACTGAGAAAAGAGCCTTAGTTTTAACTTGTTCTGAATAAGGGACAATTTAGGCAATAGCAGCAAGTTCTTTAGTTAATTCTTCGGTTTCTTCAGAGTATAATCAGTTGCGAATCAGTTGCGAAACTCGTCAATATGGGGAGTTTGACTTCCTAACTCTCTGTGATAGAATATCTACTTGACGGTAGACAGGTATTGCAGAGGGTTTTTTGGGTAAAGCAGAATTACAAGGAGTCAAAGATGGATTGTCCTAAATGCGTAGGCATACTTGAAGAAGTTAAATTTGGCGGGAAGAAACCTTTGGTTGTTTATAGATGTTTTGCCTGTGGTGGAATGTGGTTTGATAAAGGAGAATTATTTTTGGCAATAAAAGAAGAATTATATGATATTCTTGAGCCTGCAATAGAAGAAGAACCAATTGCAGATGAGGAGTTAAAACGAGAGGTTGATTTAGATAAAAAAGAAGCAATCTGTCCTCGTTGCAGCGAGGTAAAAAAGATGATAAGAATGCCCAGTCCTAGAAACAGGAATGTAACAATTGATTATTGTGAAAATTGCGAAGGCATTTGGTTGGATGCAGGAGAATTTAATAAGATTATCCAACCTTCACCTTTTGAAGTTAAATTAGAACACATCTTAGATTTCTTTAGGTCACACTTTCCACATATTTTTAAGGAAAACAGATAATTTCTCTGTTTCCTCCGTCATACACCAGTTGCGAAATGCGTCATATAGGGGGAGCCAGAGTGAGGTGGCAAACCTTCCAGACCATCGGAAGGTTTGTTCTTTTTTGGAAGGCGATTTTGTGCTCAGTAACTGGTCATCTATCAACAGGTAGGATATGGTTAATTTATTTGTAACATGTTACAGCGTACTATATTATAAAGGGTATCCCCAACATGTCTTATAAAAAACGGCGCGCGGTAGGATAAACTTATTACTGTTTTTGGTCTTAGGGGCGAGGCGGGATTCTAAATGGGGAGCTATTTCCCTTTTATTGATTGCCTGTTGTTTTCAGTTTGAACTTGAAGGGTTCGGTAAATACCAGTTCGGGATCGCCGGTTGACGAATCGATAGGCCCGTCTTTAAGATAAAATTTCACTTCTATACTGCGCTCGTTGATATCGTACAGCATGGTCCAGAGCGTCCGATGGGGCAAAGGATCGACCGACCATTCAGCTATATCAGTCGTGTGGGCATAGGCCAGGCTCATGGCTTCCCTGACATCGTCAGGCGAAAATTTCCCCTGGTGACCTTTTATGTAATCGGTAAGTTTGACATAGCGGTAAAAAGTATTGTAAGTGCCCTTGGATGTATAGGACGGGAACTTGCTGGCGTCGGGATACAGGAAAACCGCGTGGTTGGTTATGGCCTGCGGCTGGCCGTTATTTTCGGTGTAGTGATAACTGAGGTTCCCCGGCGCGGTATCGAAAATAAAGGATTTGCCGGAGCGGTCGCATATCTGGAGATGCGCGGGTATAAATCCTACGACTAGCTTGTTATTGAGGATCGTCACCTTGGCTTCATCCACCGTGGCGCAGGTATCCAAGATCAATCTGTTAAGTTGCAGCGCATTCAGGCCACCGGTATCGTCGCCCAGCGGGTTGGGATCGGTGTTGGGCGTGCTAAGATCATCTGACAGCATGGTCACGACCAGGCCTTCGGAGTTCATCCCGCCCTGGAGACCGTTTAATAAGTCCAGGGCACCTACGACGATAGAGGGGTACCCCTTATCCGGGTAGAGTTCCATGACGAAATTTCTGGAATAAAGATTATGCTCCCCCTCGACCCGCTCCATCCCTAACATTTCCCGCATCGTTGCGGTGTGAAAATCTACATTATGACCAACGAGAGAATGGCCATTGCTTGTAGAGCTGGCCGGGAAAAATGCCGCCGAGCAGCCAAAAGGAGCGATATCGTAATAAAGACCACTGGTGACATAAGTGTTATCTGTGGGAGACAGACCGTATGATTTGGCCACGCCTTTCATCCGTTCAAGCAGGATCGGGTAGTTTTTTTCCATATACTGGCGGCGGGCATCGGCATAGATCGGTCCAGCGTAATGGACGAGCGTTTTGATGCCGAGCCACTCCTGGGCGATGTCACCCAAGGCCTTGCCGATCTCCTCATTGCTTCCGCGCAACACTATGTGCCGGATCTCCAGATAAGTATCCGGCTCCTTGGCCAATATTACTTCATTGGTAGCTATAGTTGGGTTGCCGTTTTTGGCCAGGGCCCCCGTCCCGGATCCGGCGATGAAATAAAAAAGAAGCAAAAAGCAAAGTAACTTTTCCATGATCTCCTCCTTTTAAAATGCCTTCTCAGAAATATTGTACCCCTCTTCATTCTGGATGACAACCCAAATTTTCATCTGCCACGCCGTCAGTAGTAGCCACTCGATTTGGAGTGATGTAGTTTTAGACGCTAAAGTAGTGATTTAAGCAATTATAGCCAGCTCTTTACATACTTTCTCTGCCTCTCCAGAAGTCAGAAAAGTTCTAAAATCGTCCATGATGGTGGAGTTTGATTTCCCAACCCTTTGTGATAGAATATATTACAGAGGGTTTTGTTTTGGAGTAGCATAAAATTAAAGTGAAGATATGAATGTTCTGAGTAAAAGGTTTGCAAAAATAAAAGAGCACTTTGAAAAAGAAGCCGCTGTCTTTGACAAGTTATTCTTTAAGGTGGTGCCTCGTTATCAGGAAATGATGGAAGCAATTATTGAAGCAATCCCATTTCCGAAACAGGATAAGTTGAAAATAATTGATTTAGGTTGCGGAACAGGGAACTTGACGCAAAAACTTATCGGCGCATATCCTAACGCATATGTAACTTGCATAGATATGGCAGAGAATATGCTTAAAATGGCCAAAGCAAAACTAAAAAGAAAACCTAATGTAAGTTTTTGGCTTGGCGATATCCGTAACTTTGATTATTCTGGAAAATATGACGTAATTGTTGCATCGATGGTACTTCATCATATTGATAAAAAGGATAAAGTTAGATTTTACCGAAAGTTATATAATACCCTCTCAAAAGGAGGAGTTTTCTATGTTATGGACATATTTCTTTCCCCTGGTAACTATTTACAGAAATTATACATAGATAAATGGAAAATCTTTATGAAAACAAACGGCCTGCCGAAGAAGGAGGTGGATAATATGATTGCGCGGCATCAAAGAGAAGACCGGCCAGTTATTTTCGAGGATGAACTTTCTATTATGCGCAAAGCCGGATTTACGCATGTGGATGTTATTTTGAAACATTACAATTTCATAGTGTATGGTGTAAGGCGGATTAGGTTAAAATAACCAGTTTTTGACACAGTTTTTCCGCCTCTTCCGTATAAATCCAGCTGCGAAATTCGTCTATGACGGGGAGAAAATTCCGAAAAGCCCTTGCAAGTAAAACTACTTGCGATGGCTTTTTGTTTGGAGTAAAATATACAAAGTAGGGTGTTTAATGGGAATGGAAGAGCACACTTTTTTATGATTTTTTGGAAGGCATTAACCTTAAATTAAGGAGGAAAATCTATGAAAGGATTTAAAACAAATATTGAAAAAGACACTTTAGAAAACAGAAAGTTTCGCAAAGTATTATACACTGGAAAACACAGCCAATTGGTGCTAATGAGTCTTCGCCCTAAAGAAGACATTGGTATGGAAACACACACGGAAAATGACCAATTCTTCCGCTTTGAGGCAGGACAAGGCAAAGTAATTATTGACGGTAACGAATATGAAGTTGGAGATGGTGTAGTAATGGTTGTGCCAGCCGGAGCGGAGCATAATATTATAAATATGTCAGATTCAAAAGAATTGAAACTGTATACTATCTATTCTCCGCCACATCACAAAGATGGTATAGTTCGGGCAACCAAGAAAGAAGCCGAAGCTAACGACCAAGAGTTTGATGGTAAAACTACAGAATAAAGGAGTAGTTTAAACATTTATAGTCAGTTTTTGACACAGTTTCTTCGCCTCTTCCGTCAAGCACCAGTTGTAGAACTCCTCTAAAAAGTTGCGAAAATCGTAGTCTTGGGGGAGCCAAATAGGACCCGAACCTTACGTAAATCGTAAGGTTCTGGTTTTACCCTCTGTAAGTTTGCCTGCCGTCAGACAGGTAAAATACTTGTAGAGGGTCTTTGTTTGAGGTATAATCCACTGTATGAAAATCATAACGCAAAGCGTAACTCTTAATGAAATTAAAGCGATGGCCGCGGCTATCTTTGGTAATTTGGTAAAAGCTGTAGTTGATGTAGATAGAAAAATTATCGCGGTTGATGGGGAACTTCATTCTGATTTAGAAGCTTTGCTGCTTGAGAACGGCTCAAAACAGAAAAGTCTTTGGGGTATCAATCTTTATCCAGAAATGCAGGGTGACGGATTTATTGAGTTTGATTCTATGATTAATATGCGTCCATCTCAGGGGAATAGAAGTCGCGGCATAGAAAATGAAGAAATGTGCAAGAAAATTATTGCAATAGTCGCAAAAAGGATTAAACGATGAGCTATCAACATAAAGATCTAGCTGCAGGCCGCTGGAGCCAGCTATCATTCTTTGAGCAAATGGCAAATATCGGCAGCGAGGTTGAGCGAGCGCTTAACTGGCGCTCAAAGCATAATGTTGCCTATTGTCAACAAGCTTTCGAGCGTTCTCTTGAGTTAATAGATTTGACCTTGGATAGCGTTAAGGGCTTTGCTCGCCTTAAAGAAGTTGCCCGTTTACGAGAAGTAATTGCAGATTATTTCTTCGGAACAAACCAGTTTATCTCTACGGAAGAATCATTAAGGAAATACTTCTTAAACTTCACTTACGCTGCGCGCAGAAATCATTAGTTTCCTAGTCAAAAAAACCGGACATGCCTAGACGCGTCCCGCTTTCAGCGGGACTTGCTCGGCATAGTGCTGAGCGAAGTCGAAGCACAAAACGGACAAAATTTACATCTTTTTAGTGTGTAGTTTGACTTTCTAATCCGCTGTGATGGGATATCTACCTGTCGGTAGACAGGTATTGCAGCGGGTTTTTATCAAGATAGGTAACCTGAAAGGCAAATGGCGGCAACCGGCAAGAAAACACTCAGCATTATATTTATCGGAGCATTATTAATTTGCGGGTCATATTTTGCTTACCGATATTATATTCATCTCCGGGAGGCCAAGAGGCAACAGGTTATCCTCGAACAAAGAATGGCTGCTTGGCAGGTACTTAGGCAGAAGTTAACTAATGAAATAAAGCGATTTAAAGGTGAGGCTGGTATTGTGATCAAGGATCTGCGGTTTAATTGGGAGATTTCCTATAATAAAGACAGGTTGTTTCCTTCAGCAAGCCTGGCTAAGATACCCATTATGTCCGCCTGTTTTCTTGCTTCTGAAGAAGGCAGGATCAAGCTTGATCGCCAGGTTGTCTTAAAGAGCAGTGATAAACTTCCCGGCTCAGGCATATTAAAGGATATCCGGCCCGGCGTTACTTTTACCGTAGAAGAATTAATTGGGCTTATGGTTTATGACAGTGATAATACTGCTACGAACATACTCACCAATATGGTAGGCATCGATTATTTAAACAGTGTTTTTAATTCCCTGGGATTAAAGAACACCAATCTTTCAAGAAGGGTTGCTGATTTTAGCTTAAGAAACCGGGGTATCGAGAATTATACGACTGCTGAAGATATAGCTTTGCTATTGGAGCAGATTTATCGCAGGAGCCTAATCAGCAAGGATCTCTCTGAGAAATGTCTTAGAGTTTTAAAATTACAACGCGTTAACGACCGTATCCCAAAATATTTACCGGTTGATGTCACCATCGCCCATAAGACGGGTTTAGAGCGTAGTGTCTGCCATGATGCGGGAATAGTATTTAGTTGTAAAGGCGATTTTTTAATTTGCGTGTTGACCAAACATGCAAATCCAAACGCTGTTGCCTCCAAGAATTTTATCGCCAGAGTGGCATTAGATACTTATGTTTACTCTGAACAAGCTCCGTAAGTAAATTCACCATGAGAAGCAAATTGATGCGTTTTTGTTTTAATTATAGAATAGAGGTGTAGGGTTTTAATTTTTTGCCTAAGACAGGCAGCGTGAAATTATTTGGTAAAATCAATAGACAAATGCAGGGCTATTGATAAAATATATGCACAGTGTTGCCGAAGGCTTGCTGGTGGTAGATGCTCAAGGTAGAGTGGTGGTGATGAATCCCGCTGCGGAAAGGCTTCTGGGAGTTGCCAGAAAAGATAAGATTGGTAGACCTGTAGATGAAAGCCTTAGGGAAGAACAACTGGTGTCTCTGGTTAAGGATTCCAAAAACAAAGAAGGTAAAGAGATTGAATTATTTAGCCAGAATAATGAAACAAGCAAGACTATAAGAACCAGCAGTGCAGTCATCGAAAATGAGAATGGCCAGACCGTAGGTATGGTTTCTGTTTTAAGCGACATCTCTAAATAGAAAGAAATAGACCGGCTAAAAGCGAGCTTTGTTGCAAACGTAACTCATGAATTGCGAACACCTTTAGTCTCTATTAATAAAGCTATAACCTTTCTTCTTAGCAACACTGGGAGCAAGCTCTCAGATAGTCAACAGCAGTTTCTTTTGATTGCCTCCAAGAACTGTAAGAGATTAAGCCTCTTGATTAATGATTTGTTGGATCTTGCGAAACTTGAAGCAGGCAAGATGAATATTGTTTTAACCGCCTGCTCTATTGATAAAGTTATTAGTGAATCTATCGAAGGGTTGAATGCCTGGGCAAATGCGAAATCCGTGGCAATTGTGAATAAGGTTCAGGCAAATTTGCCACAGGTTAAGATAGATCCGGATAAAATAATTCAGGTTTTAAATAATCTGATTGGTAATGCGATTAAATTTACTCCGAATAATGGCACAATCACTGTGGAGGCTAAATTGCATAATGACCGGGAGGTGGTAGTTAGCGTGCAGGATACCGGAGTGGGAATTGCCAAGGATGAATTATTAAAAGTTAATCATAATAATAAATAAGGAGGTCGACCCATGGATGGTACAAGTATTAGGGTACTCGTAGTTGATGATGAAGCTGATTTTAGAAATCTTATGACATTCTGGCTTGAGTCTAAAGGTTATAAGGTGATCACCGCCGCAGACGGTAAAAGTGCCATTGAACTGGTAAAACAGAAAAAAGCGGATATTGTTTTTATGGATTTAAGAATGCCGATTATGGACGGGGTTGATGCGTTGAAGAATATCAGAACCTTTGATGCGAATACGCCGATAATAATTACCAGTTCATACATTGCTGATCCAAAAATACAGGAAGCCAGATCTCATGGTATGTCCGGAGTATTTTATAAGGGAGCGGATTTTGATGCGAGTTTGCCTCTGTTGGAAGCGGTACTCAGAACACATAGAAATCTTAAAAAATAATTATTTAAACTTAAAATAAATTCCTGCGCAGCCAAAGATCTTGCCCTAAAAGCTTGCCTTATTTTTGCCTTTTTTGTCCTGCATTGAGGTATAATGATTTTAATTAAGGGAGGAGCCTCGTTCGCTTCGCTCACGAGGATTTTACTGGGTGAAACTTAAAGGAGGAGATATGCGTAAATTCATTCTATTGTTTCAATGCCAAGACCGCAAAGGGATTGTGGCTAAAATTTCGGGTTTTATCCTTAAAATCGGCGGTAACATCATTACCGCTGATCAACACAGCACGGATCCAGAGGGTGGGTATTTTTTCATACGCGTTGAGTTTGTCCTGGATAATGACCAGCATAGCCGCCAGAGCCTGGTTTTGGCTTTTAAGCCAGTGGCGCAAGAGTTTGGCGCCAGCTGGAATCTTTATGACCGGGCAGAAATTTTACGGATGGGAATTTTTGTATCCGAACCCGATCATTGTTTAGTAGATTTATTGTATTTATGGAACGCCGGAGAACTAAAGGTAAAAATCCCTTTTGTCCTGAGTAATTGCGAAAAACACCGTAAATTGGTAACCGGGTATAATCTTCCGTTTTATTACGTACCGGCAAATAAAGATAACCACCGTGAGCCAGAATTATTGTCTTATGCCCTTGGCGCAACTGATTTCCTGGTGCTGGCGCGTTATATGCTGGTACTTTCGCCGGATTTTCTGCAAAAATATAATAAAGATATAATTAATATCCATCATGGGTTTTTACCTTCCTTTAAAGGTGTTGACCCCTACGGCCAGGCGCTTAAAAAAGGGGTTAAGGTTATCGGTTCAACCGTCCATTTTGTGAATAAACAGCTTGATGAAGGGCCGATAATTGCTCAAGAGGTTGAATATGTATCGCATAAGGACAATCGCCAGGATTTAATAAGGAAAGGAAAGCATGCGGAAAAAAAGTCATTGGCGCATGCGCTATCCAGTTATATCGATTACCGGATTATTAAACACGAAAATAAAACAATCGTTTTTTAAAAGCAAAGGCTGATGCAGGGCTAAAAGGGGCTGGAGATTGGCTAAAAAAAATAGCGATTGTCGACGCAGGGTAGGCACCCTGGCAACGGCAGCCAGGTCAGTCAAAGATGGCTATGATGTAGCGGTAGACAGCATCAAGCAGGACAGATAGTTTTGATTTTTGCGATAACATCTTTGATGCTTGATTCCGGAGTAGAGGCGCCCGCGGTAATCCCCACGCTTTTAGCGTTATCTAACCAGCTTTTCTTTATTTCTTTAGCCGAGTTAACCCAATAGCTATTTGGATTTAGAGATTTTGATATTTCATAAATTCTCTTAGTGTTAGCGCTTGTCTTTGAGCCGATAATAATCATTACTGAGTTTTCTAGCGGCATAGCCTTGGCTTCATTTTGCTTTATTCTGGTGGGATTACAGATGGTGTTATGGAAAGCAATTTTTGGAATATATTTACGTAGTAATTCCAAGATTGCCAGTACATTATCCAGGTTTTGAGTTGATTGTACGACAATGCCGGCCTTGGCGATTTTTTTTATTTTTCCCAGAGGCATATTCTGGAGTTTATCGATTACCATGGCTTTAGATTTAAGTTGTCCGACAATCCCCATGACCTCATCATGCCTTTTGTCTCCGATGATAATTATCCGATAATCCTGATTTTCCAGTTTGCGGGCAATCTTGTGAATTTCTTTTACCATTGGACAAGTGGCATCGATAATTCTGTAGCCTAGTTTTAATGCCTGCTCTAAAGTATGCCTGGAGCAGCCATGTGCCCGGATAAGCAAGGTTTTACATTCTCCCGAAGATAGCCGCCTAATTTTTTTGATTCCCGTTTCCCGAATCTGCCTAACCACTTCTTCATTGTGCACGATATCTCCGAGCATAAATACAGATTTCTCTGATTTTGCGGTTTCTAAAGCAGTGGTAATTGCTTTTTTTACTCCGAAACAAAACCCGGCGGATTTAGCTAAATTTATTTTCATAAATATTTTTCCTTCCCATTTATTGCCAGCCCGTCTGTAGCCTTAGAGAAAAGCCCTCCATAATGCGCCAACATCCCCTTTGCGCCGGTTCAGAAGATTAGTTAGATCTTAAGGATTTTTTGGGAAAAATTATCCAGCGTCTGTTTGTATTTTTGATCCATGCTTAAGCTATGGATTTGATTTAGCGCTTGGGTGTAGAGATATTTTATCTGATCTTGCGCGTAAGACAGAGCGCCGGTATCGGTAATGATCGAGCGCATTTTGATCAGTTCGGTGTCTTTGGTAACTTTGTTTTCCATAATTTTTTTGATCATCAGTCTGTCTTTTTTGCCGGCGTGGTTAAAAGCATACCAGACCAGTAAAGTTCTTTTGGCTTCCTTAATATCCGTAAGGTTAGATTTACCGATTTCTTTAACTGCTCCGAATGTCCCGATGATATCATCTTTAATCTGAAAGGCCCTTCCTAAAAGCATGCCGTATGAATACAGCTTTTTAATTTGATGGGGTTTTGCTCCGGCTAATGTGGCGCCCATGGTCAGCGGAGAGGCGAAGGTATAATTGGCAGTCTTATAATCATAAATTTTGTAAATATCCTGCCGGGTGACTCTTTCGATAGGTTTAATCCCGAGCAACAGCTCGATAAATTCTCCGCTGCCGGTGTATAAGGCTGCTAGAAATAGTTTTTTTAACGCCTCCTCCTTACGGCGCATATTTTCTCTGACGGCCAGAAAGGCATCCAGGGCCATGGCGTACATCACATCGCCGGCCACGATGGCTAAATCTTCTCCGTTAAATTTAACTTTTTTCTTTTGCCCCAGATAATTCCCGAGCAAGGCATGCATGGCAGGTTTACCGCGGCGCTTATCGTTTTTATCGATAATATCATCGTGGACGAGCAGGAAATCGTGCAGTAGTTCTAAAGACAGGGCGCTGCGGTAGAGCCCGGGGGGCGTTTTTTTAGAGAAGCCCAGATAGCCGATACAGAATAATATCGGCCTGACTCTTTTGCCATCGCGGCAGATAAACTCTTTGATATTTTTAAAAAGGACAGGTGAGAGCTTGTTTAGGGAGTATAATTTGTTGACTGAGCTGATATAGACGTGCAGCTCTTTTTCGATCTTATTTTTTATTTTCAAAAACATAGTTTATGCTAACATATAAGGAGTAATTATGCAAATATTTTGGCAAAGGATTTATTGACTATTGAACTTGGTGTGCTATATTTAATACCATGAATAAAATAAAACGATATTTTTTTATCTTTTTATTACTAATTTTGCTTTTACCGGCAAAAATTCTAGCCGATGATACCTCCAAACCGGCTAAGCTTATTATTTTTCATTCACCTGGCTGTCATCAGTGTATTCAGGCTAAACAGGAGGTAATGTCGGGCATCGAGAAAGAATTTAAAGATAAGATTATTTTTGAATATCGTGATGTCAGCCAATTAGAGAATTATAAGATGTTTTTGGGCTTATTGCAGGGAAACAAGCAGGGCCTTAAATTTCAGATTCCGCTTTTTTATCTGGGGGGTAAGTTTTTGACTGCCGAGGGCAAGCTTGGCGATAACCTGCGGAATTTTATTGCTGCCGGGATAAAAAGAAATTCAGTCTTAGGATTAAATCCGGTGGATTTAGTGGCCTACTTTAAAACCTTTGTTCCGGCGGCAGTTGTTTTTGCCGGACTTAGCGACGGGATTAATCCCTGCGCTTTTACGGTTATCGTATTTTTTATTTTTTTTCTTGCTCTGCAGGGATACCGCAAAAGAGAGCGTATTTTAATCGGTTTGGCATTTATCCTAGCGGTATTTCTGACTTATTTAGGCATTGGCTTGGGGATTTTTAATTTCTTCTACCGTTTTGCGGGGTTTTGGGTAGTTACGCATTTATTGAATATAATTATCGGAACTTTGAGTATAATGTTTGGAGTTTTTGCAATTTATGATTTCATAGAATTTAAAAAGACAGGTTCTACCGAGGGGTTGATCCTGCAGTTGCCTAAGCCGATTAAGGAGCGTATTCATAAAATAGTAGGTTTTTTTTACCGTAAGAGCCTTCAGGAAAAACAGGAAAAATCAAAGCCTGCTTTAGGCAGGCTCCTGCTTAGCGCTCTGGTTACCGGATTTTTAGTTTCGCTCTTAGAGGCGGTTTGCACTGGCCAGGTGTATCTACCAACGATATCTTTTGTTCTAAAATCTACCACGCTTAAACTTCAGGCTTTAAGTTATCTTCTGTTGTACAATATTATGTTTATCGTGCCGCTGATCGTGATTTTCGTATTGGCACTTCTGGGCACTAGTAGCCAGCAATTTTCTGACTTTTTAAAAAAGCATCTGGGGTTAATTAAAATTCTGATGGCTATTCTGTTTTTTGGTTTAGGGATATATTTACTTTGGAAGGTTTAATGCGCAGGGGAATAATTTTATTTTTGTTGGGCTTTTTTATTCTTCAGTTTGCCTATGCAGAAAAAGAAAAGGTTTATCCTAATGAGTGGGATTTCGGCAAGGTCAAGCAAGGAACGGTTTTAAAGCATGATTTTATACTTAAAAACGAGGTTAATGATATTTTAAGAATAAATAATATCCATACCTCTTGCGGATGTACTGCATCAGAGTCAGATAAGAAATCTTTAATGCCGCAAGAAAGCACAACCATTAAAGTAACTTTTAATTCACATGGGTATTCGGGGCCGGTTACACAATTCGTATATGTTCATACCGACAATACGGATCTGGCAATAATAAAATTTACAATTAAAGCCCAAATAGTAAAGGAGGATTAATCAGATGTGGTCATTACAGTTAAGAATGTGGTTATTGGTAACTCTTCTCTTCGGGATCATCTATGCTTTAGTGGTTATTGTGGGCAGTAGTTTTTTGCATGTGGGTGGTTTCAGTTTTTATTTGATCATTTCTTTGGTGATGATGGTCGTTCAATATATGCTGGGGCCTAAGATTGTCGAATGGAGTATGCGGGTAAAATATATTAAAAGGGACCAAAACCCGCGTTTGTTTCAGATGGTAGAAAGCTTAAGCGTGCGCGCCAATATCCCGATGCCCAAAATTGGCATTGCCCAGATTGCTATTCCTAACGCTTTTGCTTTCGGCCGTAGCCTTAAAGACGGTAGAGTCTGTGTAACTAGCGGAATCTTGAATTTGCTTGATGAAGAGGAATTAAAGGCGGTGCTTGGACATGAATTAAGCCATTTGAAAAACCGCGACGTGCTTACGATTACTTTACTTTCCGTTATACCGATGGTTATGTACCGGATTGCCTGGCAGTTTTTATTCTTCGGCCGCCGGCGGGATGAACGAAGCGGCAATACCGTGTTAATTGGCATGGCAGCTTTCTTATTCTATTTTGTAACTAATCTTTTGGTGCTTTATGCCTCACGTATCCGGGAGTATTTTGCGGATCGGGGTTCAGTGCTCTTAGGAAATCAACCCAAGGCTTTAGCTTCCAGTCTCTATAAGCTGGCTTATGGATCAGCTAAATTGAATAAAGAGGAATTAAAGCAGGCTGAAGGATTAAAAGCTTTTTTTATCAATGACCCGTCGCAGGCGCGCAAGGAGGTATTGGAGTTGTCGCAATTAGATTTAGATAAAAGCGGCACCATTGATTCTTCTGAGCTGGAGTTGCTTAGAAAATCAAATATACGTTTAAATTTAGGGGATAAGATGCTGGAGCTTTTAAGTACGCATCCGAATATGCTTAAACGTATTAAGAAGCTTTCAGAATATAAGGCTTAAAAGAGCTTAAAAATCATAGCCATAGTTAACATCTGATTTCCGTCTTTTGCTTGAAATAAAGGGGACGGTTCTCTTATTTAAGATAATCCTTAAGAGAACCGTCCCCTTTATTTTTGCTTTTAACTTCTCTGGTAAAAGTTGAATCTTATTTAGATAATGGGTGGCTTGGGTGTTTTCGAAGTGCGTAATGCGCAAGAAAATACCCAAGACAGGACCCATTATCCCAAGAAAAGTTCAGCTTTTACCCTCCCATTTTCTTTTGACATAACCCTAAATATACTATATAATTACTAAACTATGGATATTAACGAGATTATACAGCAGAGAATTGCTAAACTAGAAGCGCTAGGAAGCAAAAACGTGGTTTTGTATCCGGCAAATGTGCCTGTTCATATCACGATCGGGCAGGCTTTGAGTAGTTTCCAAGAAGGTAAAAAAGTTACTCTCTGCGGTAGAATTATGGCTAATCGGGCGCACGGTAAAGTCAATTTTATGGATCTTAGGGATACCACCGGTAAGATCCAGCTTTATATTAAGCGGGATATTGTAGGTGAAGAGAAGGGTGCGCTGCTTGAGCAATTGGATATTGCCGATATCCTAAGCGTTTACGGCGAGCTTTTTAAGACGCATACCGGAGAATTTACGGTAAAGGTCCAGGATTTTACGGTATTAGCTAAAGCTTTACGGCCCCTGCCTGAGAAATGGCATGGGCTAAAGGATGTAGAGTTGCGTTATCGGCAGCGTTATCTGGACTTGCTTGCTAACGAAAATGTAAAAAAGGTGTTTTTACTGCGTGCTAAGATTATCCAGGCTATGCGCAGTTTCTTAGACGCCAGAGGATTCTTAGAAGTTGAAACTCCCATGATGCACGATATTGCCGGGGGCGCGGCAGGCCGGCCTTTTAAGACCTTTCATAATGAATATAGCATGGATCTGTATTTGAGGATTGCCCCGGAGCTCTACTTAAAACGCCTCCTGGTGGGCGGCCTTGACCGGGTCTATGAGATTAATCGTTCTTTCCGCAACGAAGGCGTATCTACGCGGCATAATCCGGAGTTTACCATGTTGGAAGTTTATCAGGCTTATGCCGATTATGAAGATATGGTTAATTTAACGCAGGATTTAATTTGTCATATCGTGCGGGAGGTTTTAGGCAAAGAGGAGTTGCTTTATCAGGGCAAGACTATTGACCTTAAAACTCCTTGGAATAGACAATCATTCGCCGGATTGGTTAAGGATAAATTTGGTATCGAGCCGCAGGATGATCCGGCTGTAATGCTGGATAAATTGCAGGCTAAGGGATTGGCTAAGGATAAAAACCGCTTGAGCCGTTCTCAGATAAATAAGATTGTGGAAGATGCCTTAGGGCAGGATCTGCAGGTTAATCCTACATTTATTATGGATTATTTTACCAGTCTTTGCCCTTTAGCCAAGACTAAAAAAGATAATCCTTTGATTTCTGAGAGGTTTGAACTTTATCTGGCAGGAATGGAAATTGCCAATGCCTATTCTGAGTTAAATGATCCTTTGGAGCAACGCCGGCGTTTCCAAGAAGAGATCAAGGACCTTAATTCCGAGGAAAAGAAGAACATTGATGAAGAGTACCTTTTGGCTTTAGAGCATGGTATGCCTCCGGCCGGAGGATTGGGTATCGGTATTGACCGGCTGGTGATGTTGCTTACCGACCAGCCATCAATCAGGGATGTAATTTTATTTCCTCTCCTGCGCTCACAAGAAGAGGATAAAGTTTGATATGTTTTCAGAATTATGGCTTAGCCAGAGATACCTGAGGGCAGGTAAAAAAGAGAAAATTATCTCGATTACAGCGTTAATCTCTATTATCGGGATTGCGATTGGTGTAATGGTTTTAATTGTCGTAATCGGGGTGATGAGCGGGTTTGACCGGTTCCTTGAGGATAAAATGGTGGGTACTAATTCCCA
>JAUYDL010000067.1 GCA_030691865.1 Candidatus Omnitrophota bacterium
ATTTTTTCTGGCCAAACGGCGTAAACGGACTACTGCCGTTATCGCTTTTAGGAAGTACGAATTTTTTATTTTTTAATACCACAATATCTTTTTCGCTTACTCCGGAAATAACCTCGATAAACTTATCATCGGATATCCCCAACTTAACCGGCTGACGCAATAGATCAGACTGCCCCTCTTTTTTAATCAAGACAAAACTTTCATCTTTATCTCGGTATACCGTTTCGACCGGAATAATGACACTGCCTTCTTTACTGTTTTCTACAAAATTTATGGTGGTATTCATCCCGGAACGGAAAAAATCAGGGATACTCTCCGGGATAAGATCCACCTCATAAATAGTAACATTATTTACCGTCCGGGATTCATAATACATATGCTCAACAGAAGCGTTGATTTTGGTATCCGGATAAGCATCAAGTATAATTTGCGCTCTTTGCCCCAGCTTTATTTTTCTAATATCCGTTTCATCTACCTGGGCCCGGCCAATAAGCGTATCCGATAAAACGATCACCGCATCCAGCGTAGTCACAGTTTGCCCGGGTTGAGTGGTGGCGACAATAACCTCTGCGTCAATCGGCGCCAATAATGCGATAGGTTTATAAGCCTCTTGCCAATATTTTAACTTTTCCTCTCCTTGCCCGCGGGCAGCATCCAAGAGCGCTGCTCTTTCGGTTGAGCTCATCCAAGCCAGCGTAGTACCGGCTTTAACTTGCTGGCCTTCTTTAACTAAAATACTTTCTATACGGCCGCCCACCGGAGGCCTGACCTCCAGACGATTCTTAGGTAAAACCGTTCCGGTAGTTGAGATAATCGTCTGGATACTGCCCCGGGTAACCATTATTTCCCTGACAATATTATCCGTATCCGCTTTTGGCTTAAATCTCATTACCATAAATACGCCCACGATTAAAACCCCCGCAATGACTAAGATTGTTTTTAATTTTTTATTCATATTCTAAAACTTCTCCTTTCGCCTGAATCCACTTTGCCTCAGCCAACAATGCTGCTGCCTGAGCATCCAGATAAACCCGCTTAGCTTTTACCAGATTATCTTCAATAATCGTCCAGTTATCAAAACTAACAAACCCAACCGAATATTGCGCCTGGGCAATCTTAGAGCGCTCTACAGTAGCGATCAATGCTTTATTCTGTACCGAAACATTTTCTATTGCATCCTGCAATGTTGCCCAATTTTGTTGTAAGGTTAAAATAGCGCTATCCAGAGCACTCCTCTGGTTCTCTTCCAACTGTCTAACTAAAGCCCGGGCCTCTGAAACCTGCGCTGTTCTTAAACCACCTTCAAATAAAGGCAGTGATAAATTAACTCCCAGGTCCCATTGCTTATCCCGCGGGCTCCAACGATCACCGGTTCGACTGGCTCCCGTGCTGCCGGTAATTTCCGGATAAAAATTAGCATAGGTAGATTTTAGGCTAAACTCTGCTGAACGCTTTTGGGCGATAAGTTGTTGCAAAGAGGGGTTGTTTTTTGCCAATAACTCAAAATCCGGCTCCTGCCGAGCGCTATCATTTACCTGAAAATCTCCCTGCGCATACAGAGGAGTCAATTGTTTTCTACCCATTTCTTTAACCAACTCCCTCTGGGCAACCTGAACTGCTCTTTTAGTTTGCGAGATCCCGTATTGCGCGTCCGCCAAATCCGCTTCGGCGGTTAATAACGCGCCTTTATGTTCCAGGCCAGACTCATAACGCAGGACAATTAGTTCTAAATTGCCTCTGCGGATATTATAAATTTCTTCAGTAATTCGCAACATCTCCTGGGATTCTAAAAGATCGATAAATGCCGAACGCAACCTGAATCTCACGCTGGAGGAAGTAAATCTAAAACCCTGCTTGGCGGCGGCAATATTCTCAACAGAAGCCTTTAGATTATTAATTGTTTTGTTCCCGTCGAATAAAAGTTGTGTGCCGCTTACTCCATAACCATACGTATCCGTCGCCTTACCGTTACTTTGGGCAGTTTGCGCGCTTAGGCTTGCGGCTACCTGAGGGAATAAACCGCTGGCAGTTTGCTGTTTAGAAGCCTCGGATTGCTTAACTGTCTGTCCTGATGCAATCAAATCCGGATGATTCTTAGCTGCCTCCTGGATACATTTCCCCCAGGTAAGTATTTCTTCGGCTGCACAGAAATTACTAAAACCGGCAATTAAAAAAATAACCCCCAAAATACAGACACTCCTTAACTTCATCTACTTTTCCTTACTCCTTTTTTAAAACATATCTCTAGATAAGAATAAGCCTCTAAATTAAACATTTTTACTCATGGCTATATTATAAATTAAATTAATAAAATTACTATAGCTTTTAAATAGGGACAGCGACCATTATCCTTTTCAGGATAATGGTCGCTGTCCCTATTTATCAAGTACGTAAAATAGCTCGCGCTTGGACGACCAGCTCAGAAATTAATTCTTTTACAGAAACTATTTTTTGGATGCGATAGGCATTGCTTCCGCACATGGCAAAACCTTTTTCCATCTGGCCCCGGGAAGCATTCAGCAGCGCTTTGGCAATACAATAGTTTACCTTCTTAGGATCACAGGTGTATAAACAATGATACTGGCAATCAAAATCAATACGCTCACCCCGGATTATGCGTTTAACAAACTCATTGCGGATAACTCTGCCCGGCAGCCCGACCGGACTCTGGATAACTACAATATCCTCCTGCTTGGCCGCCAGATACGTTTCCTTATATTCCTGGGCCACATCACATTCATACGTACAAACAAAGCGTGTGCCCATTTGAACGCCACTTGCGCCTAAGCGTATAAATTTAGCAATATCTTTACCGTCAAAAATACCTCCGGCGGCAATCACCGGAATCTTGGTTGAGCCCTTTTGGAAACCCTGCGCAACGATTACAACTTTCGCAAGAATATTCTCTAGGGAAAAATTTTCTTTATCCTCAAGCTCAGCAAGGCTAAATCCTAAATGCCCTCCCGCCAAAGGACCTTCCACAATCAAAGCATCCGGAAGACGTTTGTATCGCCTTTGCCAAGTGCTGCAGATAATACTGGCTGCCCGCGCTGATGAGACTATCGGGATTAATTTAGTTTTGGTATTTTTAATTAAAGAAGGCAACCTCAGCGGCAGCCCCGCTCCGGAAATAATCACATCCACGGATTCATTCTGCGCGACATTAACCAGGTCTTCATAGTTAGTCAAAACACACATAATATTCACGCCGAATGGATTTTTAGTTTTCTGGCTGGTCTGCCGGATACTCTGCGTAAAAGATTCGCAAGAGCGTTCCCGATAACCCAGCTCTTTAACTTCGAGTTCCTCTCCCAAACCCACGGCCGCAATCACACCCAAGGCCCCTTCATTGGATACCGCAGAAACCAAAGATGAATTTGATACGCGCACACCCATACCACCCTGAATAATCGGTAGCTGGATCTTCAAATCGCCTATATATAAATCCTTAAATTCAGTATTCATTAATTTTCTTTCTTTTAAAAAATTGATCTAAAAAATACGGGTAGGCTCGTTTCTTAAATTTTACAAGTAAAGACAAACAATAACAATTATAATTATATACGCAAGATCCGATTAGATCAAAGATAATTTGTGCGTTAGCAAGATTAAAATGTCCTACATAGTAGACAGACATAGACATAGTAGCATAGTAGACAGAGCATAGTAGGCATAGTAGACAGTGTATGCAACATCTTGCAACACAATTAGTTACAAATGAAATATTTTCTTACTCTTGCCCATATTTGTTTCATAACTCACTTATTGTCAGACACTTATGTACACTGTCTACTCTACTGTCTACTCTACCTACTCTACCTGTCTACTCTACTACTCTATAAAGATCGGCCGGCAATATACCAGGGCCAGGCAATATCTATAGAAGGAAAGCAACCGGCTTTGATTTTTACATAACTTCTCAAAAAAATCGTTGTAATCATTCACCGCCGCCGCCACATCGCTATCCTGCAAAACATGTTGGCTGTATTTGGCTTCTTCGAACTTTATGGAGAAATTTAAAAAAACATTATTTCCAACTAAGAACTTCTGTTTGGCAAGCTCAGCGTAGAAGAGCGGAAAAGTATAAACATCATAGCGCAGGCCAAAAATAGTGACTAACCGGATGGCATTCTCATGTAAACCCAAAATAAACTCACGCGGCTTATCCTTTAATAATCGTAATTGCCTTCTTTTATTCTGTGCCAATAAATATAATATGAGGGCTACGCAAAGGATACCCAGCAACAAGACAAGGATGATTTTCGCTAATAACCAAAGCAACCAACCCAGAGTTAAAATTACATCAATACTGGCGGTATTACTCTTGATCCGGGAATATTCCGCATAGACTTTGGACTGGCCAAACTTTAAGGGCCAGGCAACTCCATTTTCTATTTTTACTACCACCAGCCCTTCTATGCCCCAACTAACTTGCGCCGTGAGATCCCGCTGTGAATGATCATAATAATTTCCCTGCACCTTAAGGTTAGCTTTACCATCTCTGGAAATCCTTAGGCTCTGCGGAGTCAATAAAAGTGAGACCAACCTTGGCCCTCCCACAATTACCCTGGCGTATTCACTGCGCACCCCTTTAAACTCAACATACGCGCTGGTCTCTCCCACGGAAACACAAACAACATTTCCGCCTGATACAGTAGCTATGTCTTTATTCAGGGTGCCCCAGTTTCCCAAAATAGTCAAATCGCTCAAGCTGCCATCATTATAGGTTCCAGTAGCCGAAAACTTCCCCTCCTCCCCCAAGCCTATCTCCAATGACTTAGGCGTAATCTTGATCTCCTTGAGTTCTTTTTTCTTTACCGAAAACTCTTTCTTCAGTTTCTCTACATTATCCTTAATCTCCCCCAGCGTATTGCGATTAGGAGCTTTTTCTTGATCGAAATTAACAATTGAGCCGGCATTGAGAAAATGAACACTTCTATTTATCACCACTACCTTTACCGGCAGGCCTTCCACGCCATCCTTAGTTGCGGTTACTTCAGTAGCACCTTCGGATTTAGCAAAAAAATATCCGTTTTTATTCGACTCTAATATGTCAGGGTCGGTTATTTTCCACTTTACCTCCTGGGTTAATTCTACAACGCTGTTATCGTAATAAGTACCAAAAACCCTCAGGTTCATATTACTGTTAAACAACACAATCATAGCTTCAGGCAGAACAAGAATATGTTTTAATCTTTTTACCCCAAAATCTACTTTGTCCTTTATCTCTGCGCGCTGAAGAAAACTTTCTGTTTCTTTATATTTAGACAAAACCTCTGCCTGCCCCTTCTCTAAAAAATACAGCCGGTTGCTCTCTTCCTTATTCCAGGTCAGGTTTGGCCGCTGGCGCATAAACCAGGTTGCCTCTTGACTTATATCTCTTACCGAATATTCATTTAAATCACAATCAAGGAATGTGCCCAGGGCTACGAAATCAACCGTTCCTTCAATCTGAACCAATGGCCGATAAGGCAAGAGATCTATACTTAATAACTTCTCTTTCTCTTTTTTTTCGCTTTCCTTAGGCTCCTTGATCTGCATATAAAGAGGGTTGCTGAGGACTTCCTTGTATATCGCTAACGCCGAATATTCTCCTGCTTTCTTTGGAATAATCACTCCCGGCCCCTGAACTCTGGCACATTCTAGTCGATCAAATACTAATTGCACCTCTTTGGTAATATCTCTTATTCCTGAATCCGGCAGACTCAAGAAAGCTTTAAACTCAAAAGGAATACCCACGGTGGCCTGGTAGGAATCAGGATACAGCAGTATACTGGGGGTTTCAGAAAAATTAACAAAAAACCCCGCAGGGGCAGGACCAGCATAATACCAAAGACTATCACCCTTAGAAGCAGGGACACCAAACATCTGATACGCTTTTTCTCTATCCAAACCGACAATAACCTTCCCTTGACTAGTATTAATCTCCTGATATTGCGCGATTGCCAATACTACCGCCGGGCATAAAAATATTATTACCGCCAATAAAACAATTATAGGTTTTATCTTTTTCATAAGCCTATTTCGCAAGCTCCTGCTTAATCGTCTGCACGGTTTGGGCGTCTATATCATCTACCACATTAACAGCTGTATTTTCACTCGCTGCCCCTTTGTAAACGGCTCTTATCTTTGTTTTCCCCTTAGCTAAAGGATGCAGGAAATTTAAATCATCTACCCGGGCTATCTGCGGGTCTGTTGAAAACCATTCCACATCAGAAGTTAATTCCTTAATATATCCATTTTTATAAACGGCAATGACTTTTAAAGGCACAGTTATTCCTTGAGAAACAATTAACGAAGAAGATAAAATATAGATTTTCCATTGCTGCTTGCCTTCCTGCTCCATCATACTATCCTTATCAACTTGCGCGCTTTGGCTATTTACAATATTTTTTAAATCTAAAATTATTTTTTCAACTTCCTCAGGGGCATTACTCTTGCGCATCTGCTCTAACTTTTCTTTTAAAGCCTGGGCTTTTTTTGCATCCTGCA
Organism: Candidatus Omnitrophota bacterium; assembly: GCA_030691865.1. GTDB lineage: Bacteria > Omnitrophota > Gorgyraeia > Gygaellales > Profunditerraquicolaceae > UBA6249. Next base: position 6,493 of record JAUYDL010000067.1, read on the forward strand.
GGCTTAATCTTTCTATTTTTTCTAAGATCTCCGCCAAAGCCTTGCTCAGGAGAAACTGCTGTTTAATTTCAGCTGCCTGCTTAATTTTTTCATTTATTTTATTTATTTCTTTTAGTTCTGCAGCAGTAGGCGCCTTTTTCTCAAGCAAAGCATCTAATACTTCTTTTAACCTCTGGACTGCCTCCAGCATTTTGGCCTGTTCTTGCTTATCCTGCGCAGTATTTTTTATCTCCTCTTTAAACTCCTGGGCAGTCTTTTGCAACTCTCGGGCGTCTTGGCTCTGCTGCATTTTTTTTAAGTACTCCTGCAGCTGC
>JAUYDL010000024.1 GCA_030691865.1 Candidatus Omnitrophota bacterium
ATGGTAAAAGGAGGGGATAAAATGAGAAAATTTTTTGTACTAACTCTACTGCTTGGGCTGTTCGGTGGCATCGCCTATGCCGACGATAAGCTGCAGTTAAGTGGTTATCTAAAAAATGAAACATCCATCAGGATAAACCACATGAACGGTGACCTGACCAAGGAAAAGAATATCGTGGAGCTCGCCGGAGAGTATAAGATTAACGGCGACGAATTAGTATTTTTTACCAAGGCCAAATACTGGTATGATGCCGCTTATGACGCCCGCGATAAACTTGATATCGCCCAGCATTATGCCGGCCATATCCAGCGCAGTGACTGGCTGCGGGATTTATACCTGGATTATACCCGTTATCCCTGGTTTTTGCGCTTAGGTAAACAGCAGGTCGCCTGGGGCCAGGCTGACGGTATCACTATCCTAGACCGGGTCAACCCGGTGGATATCAGCGAATACTGGCTGCCGGATATGCAGGATATCCGTATCCCTTTGTGGATGGCTAATATTAACTATTCGCCCAAACTCAATTCCAACCTGCAGTTTTTACTGATCCCGGATTTTGAGCAGTCTACCTCTGCAACCATCGGCGCTCCCTTCTGCACCTATGCCTACACTCGCTACGATAACTGGAAGAATTTAATGAAACGCCTTGGCGGTAGCGTGGATGAAAATATTTATTTTCCGGATAAGAAGTTTGAAAATTCTACTTTTGGTTTGCAGTGGTCAGATCGCATCGGGGATTTGAATTACACCCTGAACTACCTATACGGTTACTACTATTCTGCGCGCAATACTACTATTCAGATTGCCCCTCCCGCCCTTGATTATAAGGTGGACCGGGCCTTCAAGCGCTATCAGATGTACGGAGGTTCCTTTAATAAAAGCGTTACTAACCCCGGTCCGCTACAAGGTATTACCTTCAGGGGAGATTTTGCGCTCTATAAGGATGAACCTACTTATATCGGAGATCCCAATCTTGCTTCATCCAAGAAGATCGCGCGCTGGAATAATGTCTTCTGGTTGATTGGTGCTGACCGCTATGTTTTTACCAAGTATCTGCTGAGCGTACAATATTCACAGTATATTCTGGAGCATGCCAAGGATAAAGACCCGTCACTTACCCAAGCGCAGCAATATCCCATGAATGCCTTCACCTACGGGTTTGCGGATCAGGTAGAAAATATCTTTAGCATCAAGGTTTCTACCCAATTTATGAATGATCGTTTAAAACCCGAGATACTCTGGAGCTTTACCGATGATAACCAGGGCCGGCTTTCACCTAAGGTCAATTACGAGATCAAGGATAACCTGGTTCTGACCGTGGGCATACATTATTTCTACGGCAACCCGTATGATTCCAACGGCCAGTACCGTAACCAGAACCAATTCTACACCAACTTGAAATACAGCTTCTAAGTTTATTCACCAATCGGCAACACCAGGGGCGGATTTTGCAATCCGCCCCTATTTTTTAACTGCTTGTAATAGGGGGCGTTAAATAGTATACTTGATAGCAAAAGCGATTTTTGCCTTAACTGTTCCTGCCAATGTCTGTCCGCTGGAGATTTCCGTGATTAATCAACAGACACCTTGGACTGCTCCGGTTATACCGTTTAAGCAGCAGTATCCGGGTAAATAGCAGCAGGTGGTAGATAGGGAAAGGCCCCTCGCTTAGGCACTTGAAAATTTCTTGCAAAATTTTCTGCGTAAGCTCGGGATTAGTTCGGCCAAACAACTTATGTCGGCTAGCCTCCATAAGTTGTGGCCTCACTAAAAAAAGGATAAATAAAATGAAAAAGGTAAGATTTTTGACAACAGCGTTAGTTTTGTTGGTGACTGGGGCTTGTTTGGCAGCAGGTAATAACTTATTAATTGATGATTTTGAGATTGCAGTTTCTAGCGGTCCGGAAGGAACGGTTGATTCTGGCTCAGGCAATGGTTCTACTGTTGAAGTAACGCAAGCTACGGATATTAAAAATAGTGGTAACCAATCACTTAAGGTAGTTTATGATGCTGTTGATGGGGGCTATATTTATGTTGCCCGCGGTACAGGTTTAGATACTAAGAATGCCAACTGGACAATCAAACCCAGCGATGTGAAATGGGAAGAATATAGCGCAATCTCCTTCTTTGTCTATGGGGCAGATTCTAAAGCAAAAATCGCTTTTGATATTAAGGATAACGGCGGCGAGATCTGGCGCTTCATAACTGAGGATGATTTTGTTGGCTGGAAAAGAGTAGTCTGTAGTTTTGATAAATTCATTATGCGCGATGATTGGCAGCCTATGGATGCGGATAAAAACGGACAACTTGATTTTCCGATTAAGGTTTTCCAGTTTGAGCCGCTTCCGGGATCAAAGGGAACGCTTTATTTTGATACGGTAGAGTTAGTTAGAAAATAGGGTTTCCCTGCTTGGACTCGGGGCCCCTTTTTCAAGAAAGGTGGATATATGAATAATCAGGATATCAAGAATTTAAAGAAACGTTACTTTGTTTGGCTGTATAAAACTACCAAAGAGGCGTTTGATAAGTTTGAGCGCAAGTTTACCCAAACTGATATTGATAAGGATATTTTGCTTGAGATGGAAAATGTGCTTATGGGTTCCTATTTGCCGCATGAGAAAGTTGCACTGGAGAAGCTGATCAATAATTTTCGGGAATATATTTCTGCCAAAGAAAAGTCTTGCTTGGAATTAAAATATCAGGGCTTAAGGACAAATCCGGAGTTTATTTTTCTGGATGTCAAGCTTAGCGCTATTGAGGAATCGATTATCAAAGAGTTTGGCCGCAGGGGATTAGAAGAGATCAAGGCGCTTTATGAAAAAGAAATGACGCAGCGGATATTTAGGAGCACGGAACATTAATGTTAATTGACGCGCATAGCCATTGGCTGCCGGATGAAATAATTTCTAACGCCCACTTTTTTCATAAAGGCTGGGGTGATATTGAGGCACAGCTTAAGATTATGGATGTTTTAGGCGGCCGAAAAACAGTTCAACACACAACCCGCAAATAATTAATTATGAAATTTTCTCCTCTTTTCTGGCCGATTAAATTAGTGGGCAGCACCATTTATATTTTGGATGAAACCCATCTGCCGCAGAAGTTAACTTTTATCAAGGCTAAAAATTATTTGCAGGCCTGCAGCGCAATTAAGCAGATGAAAACCCGTGCTGTGGGGCAGGCGCTTTTAGTGATGTATACTTTTCTTTTAAGCAAGCGGCAGAATAAAAATCTGGCTAAGGTAGCCGCAGCCATTAATGCCACACGGCCGGCCTTGTCCTTTAAATTTTTAACTGATATGGTTTTGGGCTGGGAAAAAAGCGGTGCGCCGCTGGAGAAAAACATCTTAGGCTTTTTAGAGATGCTTAAGGCCAAGCGCATCCAGCAGGCAAGCCAGATGGCCAGGCTGTTTAAGGATGGGGATGTAATTCTTACTCACTGTAATCTTAACGGGTTAATGCCTCTGGTTGCTCAGTTTGCCAAAGAGCAGGGTAAAAAAATAAGTTTTTATGTTACTGAGACGCGGCCATATTTGCAGGGTTCCCGGCTTACCGCCTGGGAAATTATGCGCGCGGGTTTCCAGGTTACGATTATTACGGATAATATGGTGGCGTATTTATTATCCTTGGGCCGGGTGACTAAAGTTATCGTGGGTGCGGATCACTTAACTTTAAATGGGGACATTGCCAATAAAATTGGGACTTATCAAATTGCGGTAGTCGCTAAATATTTTAAAATTCCTTTCTTTGTGATATGTCCTCCCGCGTCAAAATTAAAAACTGGTAAAGAAATTAAAATTGAAATCCGCC
>JAUYDL010000066.1 GCA_030691865.1 Candidatus Omnitrophota bacterium
GATCGTTGAGTTCGTTAAAATCAGCATGGAGCATAGAGCATGGAGTTAGGAGTATTGCGTAAAAAAAATTTAAATCTGAAAGCTCAAAGAGGAGACTGGATTACGCGATATCATTGATAGGCTATTTATTCTCTGGAAATTTCCAATATACCTTTAAGATAATCAATCGTAATCTTAAAGTGTCGCAAAAATGAAGATCCTAAAAGCCCTGTTACATAACTTTTAGGAGGAAGGTCATGACATACGACTGGAACATTATCTATACTTTCACCCAAGAACTTTATCTTTTTTACCTCTATTACAGGTGCGGTCTCAACTCCACTGGCTGTTATCAAAGTAACTTTTTCTTTCGAAATCTCTGGCTTGTAACCCAGAGCTTCGGCTATCTCCCAAGGGATCATCGTGTATGTAGCCCCTGTGTCCAAGGCGACTTTAATTCCTCTCTTAGTACCTCTTTCACCCTCAAGAATTATATCGACCGCTATGACCGGCGATTGAGAATCAAAATTGATTTTAGCCATAGAAGGCCACCGCAAACCCTTTCTTCGGCATTTCTCCTGAGTATGTTACATAGAGATAATCTTTAAGATTTTTTTGAGCCTCATAGATCTCATCTCTGTTTTTGCTATGCAGTATTACCTGTCCCTCTATGGGTTGGTCTTTCTCATCTGCTACAGTCACTTTGATAAGTAACCATTCATTTTTGTACTTTCTTTTAATCTTTTTTATTTCCATTTCTTGCCTCCAAGTAAGTTAGCCCTCTCCAAGGCAATCAGAGAAGAGGTATCAGCAATGATTGGTTCAGGCATGTTGAAGTTCTTTTTCAAGGTTAAGTTTCGAATATTTTATTGGCGGAATACCTCTATGTAAGAGAATTTCCACAAAGGCTTTCTCTGAATAGCCTGCTATTTCAGCAGCCTTTCCAAGAGAAACGATATCCTCCTCAAGAAGCTTCATCGCAAGAAACAATTTTAATTCATCCTCTTTTATATTCATTTCAGGAAGATTAACTGATATTCCCATGAAATCACCTCTTTCCCATAAATTTTAAATTTATTATACCATCTTCTTTATTTAATTTCGAGTGGATTTTGAGTGCCATCCAAAAAAAGTTGGGCCTCTTCGGTTTTTCTTGTTTGCTGGGTGTCTGATTTACACAGACTGTCGTCCAAAGCTAAATTTAAATTTTTATCTGATTAAAAAGTTGGCCCTCTTCACTTCTCTACTAAATAGTGCTCCAAAACCAACACATCGATCCCGCTTTTGGAAAAGGTGTTCCAAGCGTTTGCCGGACTACCCACAATAGGCTCACCACGCAGGTTGAAACCAGTGTTCATCAGCACGGGCACCCCGGTTGCTTCCCCAAACTTTTCTACCAGCCGGTAGTAGCGGGGGTTCCACTCACGCCGGACCGTCTGCAACCGCCCTGTCCCCAGGAAAGGCTCCGGGGTCAAATCTTCAGATGTCATTAATTTCGTTGGTCTCGTTTATTTCGTCTATTTCGTTTCTCTCGTTTCTTTGGTTGGTGTGGTTAATCTCGTCTATCTGGTCTATAATCATCAAAGCGTCAAAGCGGGGAAGCGTAAATGCGTTGATCATTTTGATCGTTTATTTGGTCTTTTTGGTTTATCTGGTTTGTCTGGCGGTTTTGGTTTCTTTCTGTTTGGTTTGAATTATCCTATTTAATTCCAAATATTATTTTTAGCCTTTTTTCCACTTCGCTCATGAGATTTTCGGGTAAATCTCCTATCTTTCTACTGATTAATTCCTCGGGAATAGTCATAATAAAGTCTAATCTCAATAATGACCTTTTTAATAAACCAGTTAAATCTCTGGATTCTAATATAATTTCGGCTTCCATAATGGTTGTGGGAATGTGAGATGTTATTGCAGCCAAGATTACATCATCGTATCTCTTTTTGACTTTATCGTTAGAAATAACCAATGCAGGCCTTCCTTTTTGTTTTTCAGACCCTTCTTTAAGAATAAAAGGAAACTTAACAACAACTATATCTCCTTTTTTATAACTCATAGAGATCCTCAGATTCTGCTTTCCAAATTCTGCTCAGGCTCTCCTGCTGTAATAGTAATGACTCATAATCGACGCCAGTCTTCTTCATTTTTTTGATTTTCAGAAATTCAATAAAATCAATTACCTCTTGAATCAATTCAGGAGGCAAATCTTCAATATCCTTTATTATATGTTCTTTATATTTTGGTAAAGTACCCATAATTTTAACCTCCATCCCGTTAAAAGGATAACATTACAATTATAATAAAACAACTTTTTACACTGTTGATTAAGTTTATTGAGTTGATTGTAAACGACAAAAATAGGAATTGCATGGGGGCAAACCTTCAAATTTCAATTTACCTGTTCTTTTGGTGTCAGTGCCAGGCATCGGTAATTAGGTATTGCAAGATTAAAAAGGAGGTTATCAACCATTACATTACCAACCAGAAAGATTTTATCCTCAAAAATTGGGGTCTGCCCTTGACATTTGACAAATCTGATTTTGATAGAATATTAATCCTCTGGATTGGAAGTGAGCCGCTGGCATCAGCAGATTAGCAAACTGCATTACCGATGACATCCACTTTTTGAAAGCATGGTTTGAT
>JAUYDL010000076.1 GCA_030691865.1 Candidatus Omnitrophota bacterium
CTGAGAAAGCCAAACCGTTTCCTGCTCCAATTTAACTTCAAGCTGGATTTTCTTGCCCTTGGTCCGGTAAATGATAATTTCGCCCTTTGACGGTATTTCAGTAATCTTATTTTTCATAGCTTAATCCCCATCATATTAATATTAACCTTTTGGTATATAAGTAGATACCTTATTAAGTTCATCTTCATATGCGTACTCCAGAAAAGACAATACCGTCCTGTGGGAACGAAACCAGCGGCCAGCCAAAAGTACGAATAAAAACAATCATTTTTTTAATTACTTCAGTATTCATATGTTTTACTATTGAACTAAAAATAAACCCCGCGCCGCAAGGCACGGGGTTTATTTGTTAAGCAAATAACAAATACATTACTTCTTCTTTAATTTCTCAGTTAATTCGGCAACAAATTTACCAGCAATATCTTTACACCCTAGACCAAAAGCAAGAGCTAAACCTAAGCCCAGAGAACCTAATATGATAGAGACAGTTAATTCGGTTATCCGAATACCAATTTGCAATTGCTCTAATCCAACGAGGATGGCAAAAACAATAACCACAGTCTCCACCACCTGGGCTAAAAGCTTACCCTGGTTTAAACCCGCGTTGCTTGCCGCAGTTTGCACAATATTCTTCAATAAAGTTGATACGAACATCCCTAGGACCAAAATAAACAAGGCGGCGATAACATTCGGGATATAGAGAACAACTTTGTTTAATAAATCAGCGGCAATCGTAAGGCCTACGGAATTAACCGCAACCATAAACGTTACTAAAAGCCCCGACCAATAACAAATTACTCCAATTAAATCGGATAAAGTATAGGTTATCCCCCCCTTACTCAATAACTTATCTAACTCAATACGGCTGGATAACACATTAATCTTAGCTGTCTTAAGGGTTTTACTGACAACAGACCTAATCACTTTAGAAAGTAACCAACCAATGAGCAAAATAATAATCACCAACAACGCATTAACCATAAATTGGCTAATTTGCGCCAAAGCCGTACGTGCAGGCTCTAGTAATACTACTTGCCAATTACTCATATTACCCTCCTTTGTAAGGTTACTGTTTTAACTTTATCATAACTAATAAGTTATGTCAAGATTTTTAGTGAGTCCGCCATTGATTCAGTGGCGGACGAACTAATCCTGAACCTACGAAGAAGATTTCAAAGAAATCTTCGAGTGGTTAGGCGAAGGATCTAAAGCTTCAAGAGATAAGGTCTTATTATCCTAGCCATCTTTTCTTCAGTTCGGCATTTATCTTTTGCATCTTAGCATAACTTAGCTTAAAATCATCCGCAGCCAGCTTTGCATCGGTTGCCGTTTTATTATCTTTCTTTCCGCAAATAAACTTTTCGACATTGCAGATCTGCGCATGAAGAAACCTGCTGGTTAATTGCACTTCTTTATCATCTGAAACTACAACGATATTTTTAGGAGAAGCTGAATCTTTAACTATTTCTTTTATCAATTCATCTGCCTCTTTTGTACGCGAAAACACACAAAGCAGACCCTGCCCCCCGGGAATATCCTCTGCGCGTGGCGGATATCCGTCAAAAACAAGAACCACGCTATTATTTTTGCTTCCGGTTAATCTATTTAATCTGATAAAATCCGCAAGAGCATGCTGGATATTTAAGGCCGGATTAGAGACGGGCTTAAACGCAGGATGGTTTATTAGGTTGTAGGCGTCGATGATGTACTGTAAGGACATAAATAAGTCCTCCGATAGCCCCATAGAAAACAACAAATGAAAATGATAAAAGCGACATCACTAAGGCCAGCTGTTTTACTACCCCGGCTTTAGCAAAATAAACTACGAACAACCCCTCCCTTAACCCTAAGCCTCCGATAGCAATAGGAAGAAGTGTAACCGCACTAATTATCGGCAAAAAGATAAGAAAATAAATAAAATTTACTTTTATTCCTAAGGAAAGCCCGATGAAATAAACGCTAAGCGGGGCAATAAGCTGGATAATAAAAGATGTGAGCAAATTCAAAATAATCATCCGCTTATGGTTGCGAAAAACATGAATCTCCTGATGCATATTTTTAATTGTTTCTTTTATTTTTCCGGCACCGGGAGAGCTAAGGCACTTCGTAATTCTAGAATAAATAGTATTATTGAACAAAACCAACAGCACGATGACCAACAATATTATAATCACCGACACTGAAGAAAAAACAACTTTATCCAACACCAGATCCCTACCCAATAAAAGTGCGAGCAAGATTACAAAAACTAACCCCACATAACCACTCAATCTGTCCAAAAAAACCGTAGCAATAACCTCCTTGGCCTTCTTAGTATACCCCGCCAGATCCGCTGCCCTAACCAGATCTCCCCCGATAGTTGAAGGAAGAAAAATACTAAAAAAAACGCCCCCAGAAAATGAACTGATCAATCTTTTTAAAGCGATATTTATCCCGGCGGTCTTTAGCAGCATCTGCCAACGTAAAAAACCCAACAAATAAACAAGAAAGCAAAACAAAAAACCCACCGCTAATAACTGCTTATCTGCACTCTTCATGTCATTAAGTAAGACGTGCATATCGATTCTGTTGATCTTAAACAAAAGGACCAAAAGTAGGATACTAATACCGATTCTTACCACAACAGATAATATGTTTTTAGGTCTGGGCATCTATATATTTTAGGAGGTTAACCTGCGGTAAGCTTCTAAATATTTTTCTGTGGTGATATTGATTACTTCTTCCGGTAATGTCGGCGCCGGCGGGGTTTTATCCCAATCCAAAGTCTCCAAATAATCGCGTACAAATTGTTTATCAAAACTTGGGCAAGCAAGGCCAGAGCGATATTCGCTAAGCGGCCAAAAGCGCGATGAATCCGGTGTGAGTACCTCATCAATAATAATCAATTGGTCTTTATATATACCAAACTCAAACTTGGTGTCGGCAATAATAATCCCTTTGCCCAAAGCGTAATCGCTAGCTAGCTTATAGATAGCTATGCTTATTTTTTTCAAACGAGAAGCCAGGTCAGCACCCACTAAATCTTCGACATATTTTTGATTGATATTTTGATCATGGCCCAGCTCTGCTTTAGTCGATGGAGTAAATATAATCTCCGGCAGCTTCTCTGATTCTTTTAAGCCCTTAGGCAAACTAATGCCGCAAACCGACTGCTTTTGCTTGTACTCCTTCCAACCTGAGCCGGAAAGATAGCCTCTTACTACACACTCAACCGGTAAAGCCCTGGTTTTTAAAACCAGCATCGAGCGGCCCGCTAGATCCGATTTATATTTCTTAAGTATGGCCGGATACTTATCCACGTCCGTGGTAATTAAATGATGCCCGATTATATCTTTAATAAAATCAAACCAAAACGCGGATATGCTGGTCAAAACCTTTCCTTTATCCGGTATACCAGAAGGCAAAACTACATCAAAACAAGATATGCGATCGGTAGAAATAATGAGAAGCTTATCCCCGAGATCATAGACATCCCTGACCTTGCCTCTGCGAAAAAGCAGCAAATCTTTAAATTCGGTTTTTAATAAAACATTACTGCCCATTTTTCTTTAACCGTTCAAGCAAAGCATTATGCTCGCCCCAGAGCTCCTTGGGTAGATCCTTCTTAAAATCACCAAAAAACTTGCTTATACCTTTTAATTCCTCCAGCCATTCCTCTTTATCAACCTTAAGCAACCTTTCAAGAACGCCATTAGCAAGATTAAGCCCGGTCATATCAATATTAAACGGATACGGCAAGTAACCGATCGGGGTGCGCATGGCATTAACTTTATTATTGCAGCGGTCTAATATCCATTCCAAGATTCTTAAGTTTTCACAGAACCCCGGCCAAAGGAATCTTCCCTGTTCATCCGTCCTGAACCAATTGACGTGGAATATTTTCGGCGGCTTAACCATCAGTTTGCCCATATTTAACCAGTACTTAAAGTATTCCGCCATATTATAACCACAGAAAGGAAACATTGCCATCGGGTCTCTGCGCACCTGGCCCAACTTACCTACCTGGGCAGCAGTCAATTCCGACCCCATTGTCGCTCCCACAAATACGCCGTGCTGCCAATTAAATGATTCGTAAACAAGCGGGACAACATGCTCACGTCTGCCTCCAAAGATAATCGCAGAAATCGGCACTCCATGATGCTGCTCCAACCTGAATGATGCTGAGGGACAATTCATAATCGGAGTAGTAAAACGCGCATTAGGTTGCGCACCCTTAACTACTTTTCCTCCGGCATCCAAAGTATTCGGTTTCCAAGGATTGCCCTTCCAATCAATACCCTGGCTGGGCACCCCTCCATCAGCACCTTCCCACCAAACCGTATTATCCGGTTTTAAAAGCACATTTGTATAAATGGTATCCTTTTTGATGGTTTTCACCATATTCGGATTGGCAATAGAATTTGTTCCGGGAGCAACTCCAAAAAATCCTGTTTCAGGATTAATCGCCCAAAGAGAACCATCGGAATCTACCCGCATCCAGGAGATGTCATCACCCACTGTCCAGACCCGATAGCCTTTATTCCTAAGCCCTTCAGGAGGAATCAACATGGCTAAATTTGTTTTACCGCAGGCGCTGGGAAAAGCAGCGGCAATATATTCAATATGGCCATT
>JAUYDL010000032.1 GCA_030691865.1 Candidatus Omnitrophota bacterium
CCCGCCATTCAACGCTTCGACGCAAGCGGCGACCTTAGGAATCATTCCCTGCTGAATAATCTTATTCTCAATCAATCCGCTTACCTCCTCAACCGTCAAAGTAGAGATAAACGAATTTACATCTTCCGCATTACGCATAATTCCTTTCACATTGGTCAATAAGACAAGCTTTTCAGCCTGCATATTTGCGGCAATACCGGCAGCTACCTCATCGGCATTTATATTATAAGTTTTTTTATCTTTCCCACGGCCCATAGGCAAGACCACGACCACCTTATCTTTTTTTAGCTCCTCAGATAATAGCTGTGTATTAATGGCTTTGATCTGGCCGACCAAACCGATATCAACTTGGTCTGCTTTAGTCTTTTTCTTCTCAACCTGAATCAAATCATCATCCTTGCCATTTAAGCCAATAGCCTTTGCTCCTAGCTCATTTAGCTCTTTTACAATCAACTCATTTAAGACTAATAGCTCTTCTTCTACCAACTGCAGAGTTTCCTCATCAGTAACGCGCATGCCTTCCACAAACTCTGTCTTCTTGCCTGTTGCGCGCATACGTTCGCTAATATTCGGTCCGCCTCCATGCACAAGAATCGGACGCAATCCCATAAAATTTAAAAATACAATATCTTCTAAAACACTATTGCGGATTTTCTCATCTCCCAAAATACTTCCGCCGTATTTAATAATAATTACCTTCCTATGAAACCTCTTAATATAAGGTAATGCCTCAATCAAAACATCTGCTTTTCTAATTGCGTCTTCCATTAGTCCTTTCTTTCTGACACCCGCTGCTTCGCTTTAAAAAATTGCACTCGCGGGTGTAAGTCACTTAGTTGTAAGCAGCGTTAATTTTTATATACTCCGGAGTAAGATCGCAGGTATAAACTGTGCACTTAGCCTTGCCCCGAGACAAACAAACCGAAAGCCTTACCTGTTTTCCTTTTAATGAACCCAGCCTTATTTTTAACTGCTCTTCTTTAATTTTACAACCGCTTGCGCCGACTGCTGCAGCTACCCGGCCAAAATTTTGATTCTGGCCAAAAACAGCAGCCTTAAAAAGCACCGAGTTGGCAATACTTAAGCCTACTGCCTTTGCCTCCTGCATATGCTTTGCCTGACAAACATCAATCTGAATAAATTTAGTAGCTCCTTCGGCGTCGGTTACTACCATCTTGGCTAAATCCAGGCAGATAGATTCCAGGCATCGCGAAAAATTCTGTAGATCTGCTCCCCCGGAAATGACTCTATTGCCTGCAGCCGCATTAGCTAAAACCAAAACCGTATCATTAGTACTCATACAACCATCAACCGAAATACGGTTAAATGATTTATCTACAGCCGCTCCTGTCGCCTTATCCAAAGCAGCTTGAGTAATTGCCGCATCAGTCATAATAAAACAAAGCATGGTTGCCATATTAGGAGCAATCATTCCGGCTCCTTTAGCAATTCCGCAAAGATGCACCGGCTTAGCTCCGATCTTTAAGCTCAAACTCACCTCTTTAGCAAAAGTATCCGTAGTCATAATTGCCGTTTTAGCCTTATGGATACCAGAGCTGGACAACCCCAAAACTAATTCCGGGATCCCTTGTTTAATTTTCGCTACATCTAATCTCTTGCCGATAATCCCCGTGGAATTAACCAAAACACTGTGCTTGGCTATTTTTAATTCCTGAGCAAGATAACCGGCCGTGGCTTGGGCATCTTTAATCCCTGATTTTCCGGTAAAACAATTAGCATTGCCGCTATTCACCAATACCGCCTGGAATCTTTTTGCCGATTTTAAATGTTCTTTACAAACTACCAGCGGAGCGGCAATAATACTATTAGTGGTAAATTTAGCCGACGCCAATGCCGGAAACTGCGAATAAATTAAAGCCAGATCCAACTTACCGGATTTTTTTAATCCACAGGAAATTCCGTTTGCCTTAAACCCCTCAGGTAAAATTGCCTTTAAAGTTTTTTTCATAATAATCCGGATACCTCCGGCAACTTATACATAATATTCATGTTCTGTACTGCTTGAGCTGATGCGCCTTTTAATAAATTATCAATGACACCAATGACAATAATGTTCTGCCCAAAATCTTTAATCCCAATATCACAGAAATTGGTCTTGACCACATCCTTGATCCTGGGAAAAACACCCTCCGGTTTAATCCGGATAAAAGGTTCGCCCTTATAAAACTTTTTATATAATTCTACCAGGCTCTTTACCTTTAACTTGGCACCGGGAATCTTCTTCAGATAAATCGTCGCTAAGATGCCTCGTTCAATAGGCAAAAGATGCGGCACAAATATTACCTCAACTTTTTTACCGGATATCTTAGAAAGAAGCTGGTTTATTTCCGGAGCGTGCTGATGCACATTAACTTTATATGCCCGAAAATCACCCTGGATCTCAGAAAATAAATATTCATTTTCCAACTTCTTGCCGGCGCCGCTTACTCCGCTTTTAGCGTCGATAATTATGGATTTTGGGTCGGCAAAATTTACCGCCAGTAACGGAGCAACCGCTAAAATTGCACAAGTTGGATAACAACCGGGGTTCGCTAAAAGTTTAGCAGTTTTTATTTTTGGCCTGTTTAACTCTGGCAATCCATAAACTGATTCTTTTAAATTGGTTTTATCCTGATGCTTTGCCTTATAAAACTTTTCATATGTCGAGGTGTTTTTAATTCTGTAATCGGCACTCAAATCAATTACTTTTTTCCCTAAGCTTAAAAGTTTAGGCACAAATTGCATGGAGACAGTATGCGGCAGAGCCAGAAAGACCAAATCACAATCTTTTTTAATTTCTACCCAATCCGGTTTTTTACAAATCAGCTCTAGCCGATTTTTGAATTTTGGAAATACATCCGAAATAACCTGCGCGTTTGGTAAGCTTTTCCCGCTATTATAAAGACGGGAGATTTTAACATTAGGGTGGTTAAGCAGGAGTTCAATCAACACCTCTCCTGTATGTCCAGTTGCCCCAATTATTCCAACATTTATAATCATTCTGGTCTCCCTGCCTGCCGGTAGGCAGGCTTATATTTAAATCATATTAGAATAAAATCAATCTTCCGTCAAGGTTTTTTCTCGACGGAATCGAATAGGAGGCAGGATTACTCCCACCGTCCTTTCACACCACCGTACGTACGGTTCCGTATACGGCGGTTCATAAAGATTTTAAGAGTATATCAGTTTTGTTTGTAAGGCTACTAACCCAAGTTTATTAAAGTAAGTA
>JAUYDL010000007.1 GCA_030691865.1 Candidatus Omnitrophota bacterium
ATTACCCGCGACCTTAGCAAATGGTTCATTTTGGCATGAATCCCAACGGCGGTAACGCACTCCAGTATTTAAATCAAGATTTGGCTCATCAATAATATCAAAACAATAACAAGTCGGGCAAACATTGGTACAATTACCACAGGCAACACAACGCTTATCCAAATCTTCCCAAACTTTACTATCAAAGGAACGATCAAAAAGGACTTTAAGATTTTCATGTTTTACGTTAACCTCATCTTTAAAAATAGAGCGCTTCTTTTCGCGCAAAGATTCAAGCGCCTTTAGCATCTTGGCATCTGCAGGCTTAAAAACTGACGCTTTAATTACTAACTCGTCCCCCAACATGGTATTAATGTGCACAATAAAAACATCTCCCAGATCAGTAAAAAACAAATCATAACCACCGTTGGGAAGATGGTTGTCCACAACACAACAACTAGCATACTCATCACAATAATCATTACACTCTAAACCAATAATCGCAATTTTATTCTTGCGTATAATATAGTTAATATCTTTAGGCTTATCCGCAAAAACCATATTCAGGCATTGTATACCAGCCAGATCACAGGTATGTACGCCAAAAATAACCATCTTCTCGTATTCCAAGATAGCGCTTAACGCATTCTCGCGTTTATTATAAGAAGTTATGGTTTCCTGGGTAGGAAGAAAATATTTTTTTGGCGGTAAAATGGTAGGAATATACTTAAGGGCAATCTCTCTTCCAGAAGAAACTTCGCCAAAAGAGAAATTATCATACCCCCGAGCAACCGGAGCAACCACTTTTTGAGATTGCGCTAACACACCGATGAATGCGTCTAAATCTTTTTTCGAAAGTATAACGAATTGTTGCATAGGGAGGAAATTATTTAAAGGTTTACGGATACAAATTGTATATTGTGAATATTATCACAAAAGTTACTCTTGTCAAACGTTTTATTAAGTTATTTCCTATTTTTACAAAAGCAGAGTAATTTGATTAACCATCATCGCCATAATTTGCCTTCTGGCCTATTCTGTTTTAGTAGCAATATTCAGGTTCTTCACACCCAACTCATTAAAGATATCCAAAAGGCCGACTATATCCTTAAACCTAACCATCTTATCCGAAAGTAAAATAACTTCCAATCCAGGATTATCCTGATGGAGCTTGGCCACCTCGGCCTTAAGTATTTTTCTTGAAGTCATCTTATTGTCCAGATAAATTAATCCCTCGCTAGTAATCATGACGCTGATTTGCCGGGCATCCTTATGGGGTTCCCCGGTTTTTGAACCGGGCAGATTAACCTGGATATTTGACTGCATAACCAAAGGAGTAGTAACCATAAAAATAGCCATGAGTACTAAAATTATATCTGTAAACGGAGCAGTATTAATTTCGGTAAATGGCTTTTGCCGACGGCCGGGATTCCTCATTTTTTTATCGCGCTAATTAAATCCATAATTTCAGAAGCAGCCAGCTCCATATCCTTAATAAAATCATCGATCTTCTTCATCGAATAATTATAAACAGCTACGGCAGGAATCGCTATGGTCAAGCCTGCGGCAGTGGTAGATAATGCCTCCGATATTCCGCCGATAATCACGCTTATGCCTCCTGAGCCGCTGACAGAGACATCGTGAAATGCTCTGAGTATTCCGGTTATTGTCCCCAAGAGGCCGATGTAAACCGCAACGCTTCCGATTGTCCCAATCACTGAAGTAAAACGCTCAAGGGTAACAGTCTCAATAATAACCTGACGCTCCATATTATTAGAGATCTCTTTTTCACTACAATCAAAAAAATTTAAACCCGCGTAAACTACCTGGACAAAAGGAGCCTCGGCAGTTTTACAGATTCCTAACGCCGATTTCACCCCTCCTTTTTTAAGCTCTTGCCGAATTTTTAACATAAAATCTTTACGTTTTAACTTAGCTTTATAATGATAGAAAATATACCTTTCTAAAATGATGGCCACAGAAATTACGGATAAAATCAAAAGTATAACCATGGTCGGGCCGCCAATTTTAACCAAATGCCACAGCATATTCATAATAAATCCTCCTGTATTCTTAAAAAGGCTTTTTCCTCTTGCCTATTTAAAATAAATTAGCGGGTGGCTTGGTCTGGATTTAAGGACGCTCCAGGCGGCCGAAAAACTTTACCAAGACAGGACCCGCTAAATACTATTTTATAAACAACATTTCACGATACTTGGGCAAATCCCAGGCATCATCAGCCACCACGCATTCAAGCTGATCCACATGTTTTCTGATATGCTCCATCAAAGGTTTTAGTTGGGAAAAATAAACCTCGGCGCGTTTTTTATCACTTAATTTTTTTGCCTTCTCCAGCAGCTTAACCATAGCGATTGTATTTCTGCGCACATAATAAATGCTGGAAACCACTTCACTTAAATGCGCCTTCTTATCTTCTAAAGCCGCCGCATTCACTTTCAATCCCACACTTTTCTTTAACCTTACCAATTTGTCCAGGGCAGAGGACAATAACCTTTCATATTTATAGCCCGCTGGCACCACAGAAGCATTAACCATCTCATTTAAGGTATTTGCTTCAATCTCCATAGTAAGATTATACATATGCACCCAAATATGATAACGCGCCACTAGTTCTTCCTTGGAAAATACTTTATATTTCTCAAATAAAGAGATATTTTCTTTTTTAATTAAGGCCTCCAGCGCCTTATAGGTAGCGGCAATATTCGGCAGGCCCCTTTTCTTGGCCTCCTTAATCCATTCAGCGCAATAGTTATTCCCTTCAAACCGGATATCTTTAGTCTCCTGAATGACTCCAGAGATAACCTTAAGCACTGCGGAGTTAAAATCCCCTTGCTGCGCAGTAACCTTTTTAATCTGTCCGGCGATATAATCTAAGTTCTCGGCAATAATGGTATTAATTACGGCAATCGGCGTAGAGATATTCTGTGATGAACCGACAGCACGAAATTCAAATTTAGTACCCGTAAAAGCAAACGGGGAAGTACGATTCCTGTCTGTGGTATCTTTATTGAATTTAGGCAGGCGGCCAATACCTAAGTCAATAATATCGCGCTTGGAGACCCTGGATTTAACCCCCCGCTCAATCATATCAAGAATATGCGTCAGTTGCTTGCCTAAGAAGACGCTGATAATCGCCGGAGGAGCTTCATTGGCGCCCAAACGATGCTCATTACCGGCTAAAGCCACTGAGGCGCGCAAAAGATCGCCGTGCAGATAGACCGCTCTTAAAACTGCGGCTAAAACCGCTAAAAATTGCAGATTGTCTTCCGGAGTTTCTCCGGGATTAAGTAAGTTATTCCCCTGATCATCAACCAGAGACCAATTGAGATGTTTTCCGCTGCCATTTACTCCGGCAAAAGGTTTCTCATGAAAAAGACAAACCAACCCATGACGCAAAGCAATCTTCTTCATTAACTCCATAAGCAGCTGATTGTGATCAGCGGCGAGATTAGACTCTTCAAATATCGGAGCAAATTCATACTGATGCGGCGCTACTTCATTGTGGCGAGTCATGATCGGTATGCCTAATTTATAGGCATCAGAAGCTACATCGAACATATAATTCAACATGCGCTCTTTAATCGTGCCGAAATACTGATCTTCCAATTGCTGGCCCTTAGGGCTGGGTGCGCCGGTCAAGGTGCGGCCGGTCATAATTAAATCCTGGCGTAAATTATAATAGTTTTTATCAATCAGAAAGTATTCCTGCTCCGGTCCGCAGGTAGAGAAGACTTTTTTAGTATGCTTATGGCTGAAAAGCTTCAACAACCCCAGGGCGGCTTTATTTAAAGCATCATCGGAACGCAGAAGCGGTAATTTTTTATCTAAAGAAGCGCCATGATAAGAGATAAATATCGTAGGGATACAGAGGGTATTACCGAGCGTGCTTTCGATGATAAAAGCCGGGCTGGAAGGATCCCAGGCAGTGTAACCACGGGCTTCAAAGGTAGCCCTAATTCCACCTGAAGGAAAGCTGGAGGCGTCCGGCTCGCCTTGAATTAGTTTATTGCCGGAGAATTTCTCAATGACCTTACCCGGGCCGGTAAAAGAGATAAAACTGTCGTGCTTCTCCGCGGTAAGCCCGGTCATCGGCTGAAACCAATGCGTATAATAAGTTGCCCCTTTGGCCATCGCCCAATCCTTCATGGCATTGGCAATTTCATTGGCCTGGGCTAAAGAGATAGTTTTACCCTCACTTATCCAAATCTTAAACGCCTCAAAGGTTTTTTGGGAAACATGCTTACGCATAATTTCTATACCAAAAGTATCCTGCCCAAAATAGGTAGATACCTTCAGAGGCGCAACTATTTTTTTTAACTCTATACTTTTGACCTTAAATAAAAGCTTTTGTCTTATGCTCATTTGCCCTCCCTTACTTATAGAAGTTTAAGGATTAATTCGGCCAACAACTTATGTCGCTGTTGCTCCATAAGTTGTGGCCTCATTAAATTTTATATCTTTTGCCAGGATAATTGCCTCAGCTACTTCATGCATAGATTTACGCATATCCATACTCTGCTTCTGAATCAAGCGATACGCCTCAGAAGGCAGGATAGAGAGCGCCTGAGAAAGAATCTCTTTTGCCCGCTCCACCAGCTTACGTGTAGTTAATGCCTCTTCCGCAGAACTAGCTCTTAGATCTAATTCCGCATTTTCAATGGCAATCGCCGCCTGATTGGCTAAAGCGCCAAGCAGGTCTAATTCAGATTTTGAAAACTTATGTTGCTTGGAAGTATAGCAGTTTAGCACTCCGATAACCCTGCCCTTTACTGCCAGCGGCACGCAAGCCAAAGAACATAAACCTTCTTTTTTGGCCACATCCTGATTTAGGTAACGGGAATCTTTTTTGACATCTAAGATACAAGCGGCTTTATTTTCTTTGGCCACTACCCCGGCGATACCTTTACCCAAAGGTATATTCGGTTTTTTATTGTAGGCCTCAGATATTGATTGCGTAGCCTTAATCACTAATGCGTTTTTATTCGGATCAAAAAGCATCAAAGAAGAAATCTTGGAATTCATAACCTCAGCAGTAACCTGAACCACCAAGCGCAGTAACTCTTCCAGATACATTCCGGAAGTAATCAGATTAGCAACCTTAGAGATTGCCTCAATCTGTTTTACATAAATCTGAATATTATTTTTTTTCTTAATAACCATTTATTTTCTTAACCTTAAAATGCCCTTAACTTTTGCCTGATTTTCTTAATTTTCTCTGAAGAAAACTTATTTAAAAACTCATTTATTTCATAAAGCCACTCTAGTTTCTTTTTTACAGAAATTTTCATAAATCTAAAGATACGCTCATCTTCAGTTTCCCATTTAAAGATCATCAGATCTCCCTTAATCTTTTTATCCGCTTCAATGCGTCTATATCAAGCTTATCAATAGTGCGTCCCGTCTTTTTTTTCATTTTAATCAAACCGTCAATTGATAATAATGGCATTCTTGTACTTCCACTCCGGACCCAAATGATATCTTTCTTTGCCTCATCAAAAGTAAACGGCGCGTCTATTATTATATCCACTTCCTCAAGCCCTCCCTTTTTATAGAAATTCACCGCTTTCAAATTTTTCTCACCTACCAAATATTCTCTGTTTTTTTTATCAGCTATTTGAATCAAATCAATAGGTTGCTTACTGCGATAATTATTGCTCTTTAGAATAACTAAAAATCTCTTAAGATTATCCTCGCTCATTTCAAGCAGTATATCCAAATCAGCAGTGCTCCTTAAAGCTCCATGGAGATTAACAGCAATACCGCCGATAACAATATACTGAATTTTATGTTTTTGAAATTCACGTAATATATCTTCATAAATGAACATTTTATTCTCTTTTGTTAAGGCCTCGTTTTACCCAAGAACCTTTTCATGCGCACCAATGCCTCTTTCAAATTATCCATACTGGAAGCATAAGAAATTCTGATATAGCCTTCCGCGCAAGAGCCAAAAGCTGTGCCCGGAACAACCGCCACTTTCTCCTCTTCCAGTAATTTACGCGAAAATTCCATTGAGCTTAATCCTGTACTTTTTATACAAGGGAAAACATAAAAAGCTCCTTGCGGCAACAGGCATTTTAAACCCAAAGAATTTAGCTCTGCGACGATAAACTGGCGTCGGCGATTATACTCACGTTTCATCTGCTCAACATATTTTTTACCGCTGACCAAAGCCTCGGCAGCTGCCATTTGGCTGGTAATCGACACACACATAATTGTATACTGATGTATTTTAGTCATCCCGGCAATGATCTCTTTGGGCCCACAGGCAAAACCTACCCGCCAGCCGGTCATCGCATATGACTTAGAAAAACCATTAAAATAAACTGTGTTATCTTTAGCTTTGGGCAGGGAAGAAAAAACAACATGTTCGAAATCATAGGTTAAATCACCGTAAACTTCATCGCTAATACAAAGCACTTTATGCTTTAACAAAACTTTGTTTATTTCTTCTAACTCCTTACGCCGATACGAAATACCGGTAGGATTAATCGGATAATTTAAAACTATTCCTTTGGTTTTTTTATCAATATACTTTTCTAAAAGTTTAGGGGTAATTTTAAAGCCATCTTTGGAAGTATCAATATAAACCGGTATGCCGCCTGCCAGCTCAGTAACCGGCCCGTATGAAACATAGCTGGGTTGGGGAATTAATATTTTATCACCCGGGTTAATGATCGCCCGCAGCACAAGATCCAGGCCCTCACTAACTCCTACAGTAATTAATATTTCCTCATCCGGGCAATACTCAATGTTATATTTATTTTTTAGATAACGGTGGATACCTAAGCGCAGTTTATAGAGCCCTTTATTTGAGGTATAACTGGTAAACCCCTGCTCCAGAGAATAGATTCCTGCCTCACAAATTTGCCAGGGAGTGACAAAATCCGGTTCTCCTACTCCTAACGATATAACCTCCTTCATCCCCAGCACCAGGTCAAAAAATGCCCGGATTCCGGAAGGCTGCATTTTTTCTACAACTTTTGATATTTTCATTTTCCCCTACATTCTACCTACTAACTACCTGCCTGCCGGCAGGCAGGCTAACTACTCTTTAATATGATATAGCAATTCTCTTATTCTCTGACTTGTGTTTTAAAATCACGCCGTCTTCTTTATATTTCTTCAGTAAAAAGTGCGTAGCGGTGCCGCGCACATTTTCCAGGCAGGAAAGTTTTTCCGCAACAAAATTTGAAACTGTATGCAGATTCTTCCCCTCTACAACTACCAACAAATCATATGTCCCGCTGATTAAATAACAGCTAGTGACCTCAGGAAATGAATAGATGCGCTCAGCAATCTTCTCAAAACCCAGATCCTTCTGCGGAACAATGTTTACTTCAATTAATGCCCGAACTTCAGATTCAGTATCTTTAATTAAATCTTTATTGATTACTGCTTTATATTTTAAGATTGCTCCCTCTTTTTCATACTGCTTAATCGCCTTTTTTACATCAAGCGGTTTTTTACGGATCATCTTAGCAATATCCTCTACGCTGGCCCGGCCATCCTTCTCTAAAATCTCTAATATTTCATCCATTTTTCTTTCCTCCCCTCTGTGTGAATGCGGCAGATCTGCGCGCCTTTTCTTTTATGCTCTGAATTTTTATGCATTCTTATTACTTTATCAACTTTATTACTGCCGGCAATCTGTTTTTTATGGTTGCAAAATCTATCTAAAATATCATCCAATTCATTATAAGTTATACCCATCTCTCCTTCATCAGTCTGGCCATACCAAAGTCCGGCCGTGGGAGGCTTAGTAATAATTCCCTGCGGTATTTTTAACTCTCGGGCCAGCTGATGTACCTGGCGTTTAAATAAATCCGCAATCGGTAAGATATCTACTCCGCCGTCGCCATATTTGGTAAAATATCCAACCATAATTTCGGATTTATTTCCTGTGCCGCAAACTAAGTAGTTTAATTTATTAGCAAAATAATAAAGCGTACTCATGCGCAGGCGCGGCTTAAGATTTCCCCGCGCCAGGCTGATTGCCTCGGGTAAAACTTTCAGAAAATTATTATAAACTGCGGATAAATCCAGAAGCTTTGATTTAAGCCCTAACTTATGAGCAACTAATTTTGCGTCTTTTAAATCCTGCGGGTCGCTATTGCAAGGCATAAAAAGAATGAGCAGATTATTTCTTCCCACTGCCTTTTTAGCTAAAGCAGCGACTACGGCAGAATCTATGCCGCCGGAAAGCCCCAAAACAATCCCTTTGGCCCCGGAATCCTTAACTTTTTGCTTAATCCATGAAATAATTTTACTACGCATGCCTACTATAAAAGCCTTAGAAAAACTAATGAATAAAGGGGACGGTTCTATTTTTTAGTTACTTAAGACGGAAAAATAGAACCGTCCCCTTTATTTTAGGGTAATTATTGGATTATATACCAGTAAATACGAGGGGTCAAGGATATTAAACTCCCACCCCCGTTTTCGCGGGGGTAAACTCCAGTGGAAATCAAAAAAATAAGCTTAATACGACAATAATTATGCTTAACTTTCGTATTTCTAACCGCCTTACCAACATCTTCTTTACTTATTTGGACTTAATCGCTAAAACCTTGATAAAATCAGCGCAGTCTTCTATTTTATCAGTTACTCCCTCTAAATATTCAGCCAACTGATAAGTTAATAGCAGGCTAACCGGATCAAGTTTAGCGTGAATAATAGACCCAATCATTGCCTTTTTCTGATCATCAGCTTCATGTTCTAACTGATCAATCTGGCCACTAAGAGTTATGGCATTTTTTAAATCATTCTTAGTAAGAGCAATTATGGCTTCCTGCAACTTAGAGATAGAACTTACGATCAAATCCGTGCCTAAAGAAATGTCTTTTAGAACATTCTCCGGAAGCTTGCTTTCAATAAAACCTAATAATCTAGCTGCGCCATTAGTCCAATCAGCTATCTTATCCAGAGTCCTAACAAAATGCATCAGATCCTCTCTATCCGGAGGAAGAAGCATGCCCTCAGAAAGCTCATTAATCATTTTAGAACGTAAAATATCCGCCTGATGCTCACTCTCTCTGACATTTTCAATTGCCTGCTCCTTGGCTTCTACATCATTCTGAATAAAAGCCTTAACCGCAGCAGAAAAATATGCCACAGTTTTATAGGTCTCTTCTACGTGCTTCTTAGAATCCAGTAAAATCGACTGCTCTTCCGCCATACCTAACCAACCTAAAATATTTCTTGTCTCTCTCATTATTCCCCCCTTGCCCACAAGGGCATACCCGCGTAATTCCTTATAAACGCGGGGTATTGGTTAAATTTTTACAAATAATTTAATTACCGATAAAGTTATATAGCTGATGATCCCGGAAATAAAAGGTGTGGCCAGCCAACAAAGAACCATATCTTTCATAATGCGAAAATTTAAAACCCTGATCCCGCGAACCATGCCTACACCGACAATTGCTCCCACAATTGAATGACTGGTCGAAACCGGTATGCCAAACAAAGTATAAACATGCACATTCACTGCGCTGGCTAATTGCGCAGAGAGCGCCATAATCGGCAAAAGACGGGTAATCTCTGAGCCGATAGTCTCAATAACCTTATACCCCCAGGTCATAATTCCTAAGACTATGGCTAAACCGCCGAATATAACACTCATCTTAACAGTCATTACACCTGAACCTGAGATAACCCCCACGGCATTAGCTACATCATTTGCTCCCCAGGTAAAAGCAACATAGCAGCCGCTTAATATAATCAATAATGTGATAATCGGCTTTAAATATTTACGCGGAATAATTCTGTATAATGAGTTTTGCAGCAGCCTAAAAAATAGGTAACCTAATATTGCCGCGCCCAGTGGAGTAAAAATCCAACAAATAAAAATATCCCTGAGCAGTATCCATTTTACCGAGGCATGTACCGCCAATCCAGCCCCGGCAACTGCCCCGACAATAGAATGGCTGGTAGAAATGGGCATCTTCCAATAGGTAGCTAAAATCACCCAGGCACAGGCAGCAAAAGAAGCAACTAAAGCCAAATATAAAGAAAGATTCCTATCCAGCTGGTCCAAAGGCACAATCCCCTTGCCGATAGTTTTGGTTACATGCGCACCCTGCAAATATGCTCCTAAGAAACCGAAGACTACAATCAGAATAATTGCCTGACGCAAAGTTAAAACCTTAGAGCCTACTGCCGCACCTAAGGAATTAGCTGCGTCATTTGCTCCGATTGACCAGCCAACTGCTGCTCCCATCAATAAAACCAAACTTACTAAAATATAAAAATTCATCCTTTTCCTCTACACATATTTACGCAGACCCCGCAGACAAATTGTTCCACCTGACGCTGGGTCTGGAAGCTTTTGAGTTTTTCAAAACACTTGTTATGATTAAAATCCGCAGGGCTTTCCTGAATTGCGCCGCAAGGGCATATTTTAACACAAAGCCTGCAATTACCACAATCTTTTTTACTTGGCTTATCGATCGAAAGCGGCATATCGGTTAAGACGGAGACCAGGCGGAATTGACTGCCCAGTTTTTCATTTACCAAAAGATTATTTCTGCCGATCCAGCCTAATCCTGCTAATACCCCTAATTTTCTGTGTGACAGATGCGCGATATTCTTCTCCCAATCGATAATCTGTGTAGCCGGAATTGCCAGAGCCGAGTAACCTTTCTTCTGGATAATATTCCCCAATTTTAAAGCTGCCTGATCTAAAAATGAGTTTACTATTTTATAGTGGTGAAAATATAATTTAGTAGGCGCCTGGTCCATCTCCGAAAGTATGGCTTGCGAGAGCCTCAGGCCCAGGCAGATAGCTTTATCTAGATTCTGTAAAGTTTTAGGAGATATCTTAAATTCATTTTTTATTTCGCTGATATCCGCTACCCCAAAAAGATCCAAACCTTCCTTAAGGCAGATTTTCTTTAAAGCTAAGTAATTCTTATCTTTATCCATTGGCTTTTCTTAAATAGACCATCAAAAGAGAAATGGCTACCGGGGTTACTCCTGAGATACGTGTTGCCTGGCCTAAATTAAGCGGCTTAAATTTAGCCAGCTTTTCTCTGATCTCCCGGGATATTCCGGATAAACAGCTATAATCAAAATTCGAAGACAATCTGATTTTTTCCAGATGCTTAAACCGCTCCACATCCTTAGACTGTCTTTGAATGAAACCAGCATATTTTACCTCGATTCCAACCTGCTGCCAAGAGGATTCAGGAATACCTGGCTTTAATTTATGCATCATATTTAAATCTTTAACACTTATTTGCGGCCGCTTTAATAATTCCTCCAAAGTCACTGTTCTTTTAAGAGGAGCGCAATTAAGCCGAGCTAATTTTGCGTTAACCGATTCGTTTGGTTTAACGCGTGTTTTCTTTAAAAAAACTAAGCCCTCTTTAATGCCTTTTATCTTTTTTTCTGTTCTACGATAATCATTCCTACTTACCAGCCCTAAGTCAAAACCCATTTTAGCCAAACGTAAATCCGCGTTGTCCTCACGGATAATCAAGCGGTATTCCACGCGCGAAGTAAACATACGGTAGGGCTCTTCTGTCCCCTTAGTCGTTAAGTCATCAATTAATACGCCAATATAGCTTGAGGCGCGGTCTAAAATAAAAGGTTCCCTGTTCTTTATACGCAAAGCCGCATTAATCCCTGCGACTAACCCCTGGACCGCTGCCTCTTCATAGCCGGTAGTACCGTTAATTTGGCCAGCCAGATAAAGATTTTTAATTAGTTTTGTTTCCAATGTAGGATAAAGCTGGGTCGGCTCAACAACAATATGCTCAATGCCATAACCGAAACGTATAACTTTAGCTTTTTCCAATCCCGGAATCGAATGTAATAACTCTAGCTGCACGTCTTCAGGCAGGCTGGTTGAGATACCATTGGGATAAATATCATTAACCCACAAACCTTCCGGCTCCAGAAAAACCTGATGCCGGTCTTTATCGGCAAATTTAACAATTTTATCTTCGATTGACGGACAATACCTGACCCCCGTAGCTTTAATTATACCAGAATATAATGGTGAACGATTCAGGTTATTACGAATAATCTCATGCGTTTTTTTGTTAGTATAAGTTATATAGCAGGGAACTTGTTTTCGTTTTATATTTTTAGTCGAAAATGAAAATGGTTTGGGGATCAAATCACCGTCTTGTCTTATAAGTTTAAGATAGCTAATGGTGTTTTTATCCAGGCGCGGGCAGGTGCCGGTTTTAAAACGCAAAAGATTAAATCCTAATTCTTTTAAATTATCCGCCAGGGCTTTGGCGGCACGCTCATTGATTCTGCCGCCGCTAAAATGTTTTAAACCCACATGGATCAGGCCGTCTAAAAATGTCCCCGGGCAGATAATTACACACCCAGCGCGGATTGAGCCTTTATCTGTGATTACTCCTGAAACTTTCCCATCACTAACGATCAGCTTATGCGCCTCTGCCTCTTTAATTACAAGATTCTTCTGGCGCAAAAGCAGCTTCTGCATATAACGGCTGTATTTGCGCATATCAATCTGCGCCCGAGATGACTGCACCGCCGCGCCACGAGAAGAATTAAGAATGCGAAATTGTATGGCGCAGGCATCCGCAGCGACCCCCATTGCTCCGCCTAAGGCGTCAAGGTCTTTTACCAGCTGCCCCTTGCCCACCCCGCCGATAGCCGGATTACAACTCATCCTACCGATAGAATTAATATCTAAGGTAAGCATGAGAGTTTTTGCACCCAGCCGGGCGCACGCCAAGCTTGCTTCGATGCCGGCATGCCCAGCACCGATAACAATCACATCGTATTGTTCCATAAAAACAAGGGGACGGTTCTGTTTTTTAAAAAAACAGAACCGTCCCCATTTTTTCCCTCATTTTTTAAAAATTAACACTTAGAATAACCGCAACCATGACATTTAACGCAGCCTTCCTCATGGCGCAGAGCGCCTCCGCAATCAGGACACATCCCCACAATATTTACCTGCTCATCTAGATCGGTGGATTGTAACTGATCGTCATGCGAATGTTTCATGGGAATAGTTACTGATTCTGCCATCGCCGGTTGAACATTTACCAGGCGACGTTCTACAACGCGGGCAATCGCATCAGCACAGGAGAATATCCTTTGGCCCTTTTCCCAGGAAGGAGAAGGACAGCGGATATTGCGCAACTGTTCAATAATAGATTTTACTTCGATATTTGCACGAAAGGCTAAAGAAACCAAACGTCCGGTTGCCTCCAACTGGCTAGCCGCGCAACCACCGGCCTTACCCATCTGAGTAAATAACTCAAAAGGCTTACCTTCTTCATCAATATTTATAGTCACATAAAGATTACCACAACCGGTAGAGACCTTAGTCGTCGTCCCGATAATTACTTCCGGCCTGG
>JAUYDL010000041.1 GCA_030691865.1 Candidatus Omnitrophota bacterium
TCAATCTGTACTCCCAATAAACTCTGATTGCTGTTAACGTAATCAAGGCTTTCCATACGCGAGACCACACCCTGGTTAATAGAAAGTTTGTCACCTCCCATCGGAAAACCGATTACGGTAACCGTATCCTGAAGGTTAGGCAACTCTCCGATTTCTAAAGGCGAAACCCCATTAAAAAATTCAGGATCTTCCCCTCGCAAGATCGCCAAATCACAATCATTTCCAACCGTCTCAACCTTGGCAAGATACTTTTTCTGGCTAGATTCCCTACGTACTTGTATAAAGGTATTCTGGTTCACTACATGGGCATTAGTCAAGATACGATTGCCCTGAATAATACATCCGGAGCCGGTTATTTCTTGGACACCTCTGGATTGCCAAGGATTTTTGTAATCTATAGTGTTCCGGGTTGCAAAAATCTTGACCACGGAATCAGTTTTAAAATCCGCCGCAACAACACAGACTAATAGAACCTCAGCGAAGAAAAACATAAATCCGAAAATTATCAATCCCCCTCTCGTTATTATTCGCTTAATCTTGTTCTTATCCATTACGCCTCCAAACAACTATTAATTGTTTTTTATTCATTTCTCCTTCTCAACACTCTTTCTCCCCTGCGCATACTTACAAAAATCGCAATCCTGACCACTTGCCGGTATCGTATCACTCCTTAAGCACTTATGTATATTTAATACTGTGCCTTCTATCCAGCTATCATCCCCGGTATAAGGAATTACCTTAATATCAAAATCTAGCTTAGCCCCAAATATATCCCTATCTATCAACCCGTTACAGTACACAAAGTATCCGGTTGAAGATACATTAAAACCATTCATCCTAAATAACCATTGATATATCTCCATCTGCCTCTTATAGGAAATCTGCCAATCGGCATTTATGTTAACCTCTTCTTCCTTTGATGTGCTCTTGTAATCTACTATAAATAGCTGGCCATCTGGTGAAACCCAAACATCATCTATCCCACCTGAAAATAAGAGATTGGTCGGCGTGTCTAGATATGCAATACCTCCATGTAGCGCATCTCTCCAAATATTCAGCTTCTCATGCTTAAAAGGAACCGCCCTAATACCATTCTTTTCCATTAAAGGATGAGCTACCTGCTTTTCTCTATAGATATCAAATTCTTTCTTCAATAACTTGTCTACAGCGGAATTTAAGGTAAACGGATACCCGGGCGGCTGTCCTACGCCTAATCTTCTGTCCAAGTAAAAACAACGAGGACAATTCATGAATAGTTCGATTTTAGAGCGGCTTAGTTTGAATGGAGCCTTGCTTTGCGGATCGAATAAGTTCTTAGTTTTCCTGCCAGTGTAGTATTTAGACATATCCTCTTAATTTTGTGGACATCATACTTAATTCGAATTACGTAATGTGTCACCGGAATTTCCGAAAAGGTACACTTTCCAGCACAGCCGACAGACACTTTCCCGATTGGAACGGAAAGCGTCTGCTTATTTGTGCTTATTTGTAAAAAAGGCAACTCTCAAAAATTGAGGGTTGCCTTAATTTTTATTATATGAATTTCATTTACTGCCTCTTTATATTAAATTTATTCTACACCCCTTCCTTACCATTGTAAATCATTTTTTAGTCACCTTGTTATATATATAACAAGAGGTAATCCCTATGAGGCGGCCCAGAAATATGGCGCGTCAGAAAGCCTCTCTGTATAGAGGTAGGATGTAAATTTAAAACAATTGTATTGAACTATACCCCATAAAATCTATTTTAAAAATTAGAAAAAGTACGCTGTCTAAATTATTTCGGAAGGTATCTGCTTATTTTTGTGGCAAGCCTAAAAAATCTAACGGTAATTCATAAAAGAAATAATAACATCCAACAAAGTTAACATATTTTAAAACATCTTTGTATACATCTTTTTTAAACCAATCACTCAGAATATATACATATTTAACTGATATTCCTAGCGGGGCGAGTAGTTTATTATATTGCTTATTCTTGAAGTCACAAGTCTGAAGCTTTTCATCTACAGAACCCGCTACTTCTTGAAATTTAATTTCGATAATATAAAGTGTCTTGCCAGCTAAAATTAAGATTGCTTCATCGGGTAATAATTTTTTAGAAATTATTACCGAATAATCGATGTTATTTGGCTCAAGTAAATTTTTATATAATTTATTTTTTCCATAAAACTCTGCGACTTTCCCCTTGTTAAAATAAACAATATCTTCTTCAACGCTATAACCGGGTAAGGATGCTAATAGGCTCTTCATCGCTACTCTAGACTCAAATCTTAATCCAGAATGAGCGGTTTTTGCTCCACCTTTACCACCCTTAATCATTTTTTTCCAAAAAAGACTTCTTCAATTTTTCTTTAAGATCTAAGATTCCGTCTCCGGTTTTTACCCAATCATCATCTAACTTTTTCCAGCCTTCCCAAGACATAGCCCTCCCCTTATATTTAGGAGGAGGATAATTACAATCCTCTTGCCCCCATATCCATTTATAAACCTTGAGAAGAACCTCCGGGCTCTCTCCACAAGGATTTATTATCTTAATCTTGCTAAGAATATCATCCGGCTCTTCTCCATTATAGACCTTCTCTAATGCCTCAATCATTATAAGTGTTTCCTTAGGATTACATATAGCTTTATCTCTTAAATCGTTAGAAATATTAGCGTGAGATATTAGCCAAAGAGATTCTTCGTTTGGATTATAAACCCACACCATAAAATCATCTCTTTTTATTGTACCAAAGCTAAATTTACCACCCGGCTTAGTAACAACTATTTTCCTCCCATCCGAGACTTGCTCCACTTCATATCCTCTGTACTTTATTTTTTCTAAAGCCTCTTGGAACTTATCTTTTGGTTGATTTTTTATCTTTAAATCAGATAAATCAATTGAATGTTTATAAATATTAATTCTTGCTTTTTTCTTTGCCATATTTAATGGTGTCGAATTCGTCTTTAAGACTTTACTCTTTCATCAAAAATCTTCTTCCAAGATTTACTGTTTGCCATATTTTATAAATTAAATTATTACTAAAGCTTCTTTATCGTCTATTTTGTAATCGTACCCTAAAAAAATCTTTTCATCCTTATTTAGTAGAGTAGTGTCTAATAAAATATTTTCTGCTTTAAACGTTTTTTCTATTACTTTACCGCCAATTTCTTTGGCATATCGGGATGCAACTTCCTTCTTATAAGTCCAGCTTTCTAAGCCTATATAATTTTCTCCATTATATTTATTAATTCCTCGATACAGCTTAACTGATTCTTTTTTCTTAAATTGAGATAAAAAATCAATTATCTTTTTGTCTGGATATTTGATGGGAGCTTCAAAAGCAGATTTATGAAAATACTCATCTGTCCAAGAAGAAACATAGGCTGGAATTTCCATTTTAGAGGACATGTTTTTAATGTTTCCCATCTAATTCCTTAAGCCTCTTTATTGAAGTCTTCAGGTATTCCTCTTCCAACTCAACTCCTATAAACTGCCTCTTCTCTTTAACTGCCACAACGCCGGTGGTAGAGCTTCCAGCAAAAGGATCTAAAACTATATCCCCCTGTCTTGTTGAAGCCAACACAATTCTATCCAATAATTCTATTGGTTTTTGTGTAGGATGCTTACCATATATTTTCTCTGCAAAACCTGGGGCTTTAATCGACCAAAGACTAAGCATTTGTTTATTATTATTCATTTTTCTCATTAAGTCATAATCAAAATAATGCTTGCTGTATTTATTTTTCGCAGCCCAGAGAATAGTTTCGGTGGAATGCGTAAAATAGCGGCAGCTTAAATTTGGCGGAGGATTTACTTTAAACCAAGCAATGTCATTTAATATTTTATAACCTAAAGTTTGCATTGCCGAGCCTACGGTATAGATGATGTGTGACGTACCAGAGACCCAAATAGTTCCATTAGGTGTCAAAACCCTCTGACATTCCCTTAGCCATCTTTGCGTAAAAATGTAGTTTCCTTCTACTCCTTTAGACTCATCCCACTTACCTTTATTTACAGAAACCATTTTACCAGCATGACAGGTGAAACCACCATTAGATAAAAAATATGGCGGATCCGCAAAGATCATATCAATGGAGTTTTCAGGAAGATTGGGAAGAATGTCAAAACAATTCGCCTTAAATAAAGCAATATTGCGCTTCGTATCTTCAAAATACGGCTTTTGGGGGATATTTTTAAACAGATGAAGAATATTCTTCTTACGGATTACTTTTTCTTGAGTAATGGTAGGCATATAAGTGAGAAGCTGAACTTTTACTGCTTGATTTTCCATATTTTACCACCTCCTACTATAATTGACGTAGAGAGTTGGTAAAATCTAACATAAATTTTTTAATCTACCTCAGTCCCCTCCCACCTTTTATTCTGGGCAAACTTAAAATGTATATCTAGCGGGTGGCGCGAGGATGCTTCGAGGCAAATTTGCCGAGAAGCGCCCCGCGACAGGACCCGCTAGTTGTTTACTTCTTTTTCTTATCTTTACCCAGAATATCCTTTAACTCCACCAAGAATTGCCCCACATCTTTAAACTGTCGATATACTGAAGCAAAGCGCACATAGGCCACATCGTCAATTAATTTTAACCTCTCCATTACCAATTCGCCTATCCGGCTGGCCAAAACCTCCCGATCGCTTTTTTTCTGGATGGAGTGCTCAACCTGGGTGACCACATCCTCCATCTTCTCCACGCTCACCGGCCTCTTCTCACAAGCCCGGATAATCCCGGCTAGAACTTTTTTACGATCCCAAGTCTCCCGGCGCCCATCCTTCTTAATCACCAGCAAAGAAACCTCTTCCACGTATTCATAGGTAGTAAACCGCTTGCCGCACTTTAAACATTCTCTTCTGCGCCTGACGGCTGACTCTTCGGCTGTAGCGCGGGAATCCACCACTTTATCTTCTTTATACCCGCAAGACGGACATCTCATCCCGCACCTTCTTTCTTATTTAATTTATTAAACCACATGACTTTAATAGTTGAATATATAGAAGGTGCGGGGCTCATATTTTCCTTATTTTAATTTTTGCCTGCTTTAAAAATTCCATGGCCAACTTATCCGGATAACCTCGCGCAATGACAATCTCTTTTATCCCGGCATTAATCAGCATTTTAGCGCAAATCACACATGGCTGATTAGTAGCGTATAATGTGGCACCCTTAACGCTAATGCCGTGCAAAGATGACTGAATAAGCGCGTTCTGCTCGGCATGCAGGGCGCGGCATAATTCATGGCGCTCTCCCGAAGGGATTTTTAATTTTAGGCGAAGACAACCAATTTCCACGCAGTGTTTTAAACCGCTGGGAGCACCGTTGTAACCGGTAGCCAAAATTCTTTTCTCCCTGACTAAAACTGCCCCCACGCTGCGGCGCAGACAGGTAGATCTCTTGGCAACTAACCCTGCCATCTCTAAAAAATATTCATCCCAGCTTGGACGCTTATCTGCAGGTATTTTCTTTTTCAATTTTATTTTAATAGCTCCGTATATAATGGAAATTTCTTGGTTAGGACAATTACCTCTTTTTTAATCTGCGTTAATTTTTCCGGGCTACCCGGATTTTCCAGCGCATCGTTAATTAGCCCGGCAATCTGGCGCATCTGGGGCTCTTTCATGTTACGGGTACTTACCGCCGCAGTTCCCAGGCGGATACCGCTGGTAACTGTCGGGCTCTTTAAATCAAAAGGAATAAGATTCTTATTCACCGTAATATTAACTTCACCCAGAATTTTTGAGGCATCGCTGCCTGTAACATTCTTGGCATTTAAATCTACCAGTATTAAATGCGTATCCGTGCCTCCGGAAACAATGCGAAAACCTTTTTTCTCTAAGGCCCCGGCTAACTCTACGGCATTTTTCATCAACTGCATCTGATACTGTTTAAACTCCTCAGTCATCGCCTCGCCAAAGGCTACGGCCTTAGCGGCAATCACATGCATCAATGCCCCGCCCTGAATTCCGGGAAAAATCTGGCTATCAATCTTTTTAGCAAACTCTTTTTTACACAAGATAAACCCGCCGCGCGGGCCGCGTAAAGTCTTATGGGTGGTGGAGCTGACAAACTCCGCATAAGGCACCGGCGATGGATGCAAACCGGCTGCCACTAGCCCCGCGATATGCGCCATATCCACAAATAGATATGCTCCCACAGTATCAGCAATCTGGCGGAATTTTTTAAAATCAATCGTCCGGGGATATGCCGAAGCCCCGGCCAAAATCATCTTGGGCTTATGGATTTTGGCTAATTCCAGGATAACCTCATAATCCAGGCTTTCAGTTTTTCTATCTACGCCATAACCAACCATTTTAAAAAATCTTCCGGAAAAATTATGCGGATGGCCGTGAGTGAGGTGGCCTCCTGCGGCTAGATCCATGGCCAAAACAGTATCTCCCGGATTAACCGCCGCAAAATATACCGCCATATTGGCCTGTGAACCGGAATGCGGCTGGACATTGACATGCTCTGCGCCAAAGATGCTCTTGGCCCGCTGGATTGCCAGGCTCTCCACAATATCCACATATTCGCATCCGCCATACCAACGTTTACCAGGATACCCTTCGGCATATTTATTCGTTAGCACTGAACCCTGCGCCTCTAAAACTGCCAAAGAAGCGAAATTCTCCGAGGCGATAAGCTCTAGATTATCATTCTGACGCCTTAATTCTTTTTGAATCGCGGCAAAAATCTCCGGGTCTGTTTGTTTTAAATGTTTCACTTTGCACAACTCCTTGTCTACCTAGACAACACCGACGCAATACCGCTTAGCGTCGGGTGCCTATTTTTCTATCGATCTGATTAATTAATTTTATTCTCCTTAAATACCTGCCCCCTAAAAACTTGGTATTTAGCCAGGCCCAAACCATTCTTTTGGCTAAATCCGCTTTTACAAATCCTGAACCCAGAACCAAAACATTGCTGTCATTATGCTGACGGCTAAGTTTAGCTATTTTAAGATTATCGCAAAGTGCGGCGCGCACTCCCGGCAATCTGTTGGCCACAATCGAATTCCCAACTCCGCTTTTACAGATAAGTATACCGCGCTTGGATTTGCCGCTTGAGATATTTTTAGCTAAATCATAAGCATGCACCGGATAATCGCAGCGCTCTAAAGAATAGGTGCCTAAATCTTTTACGCTGATTGCCTTCTTTTGAAGATAGGCCTTTAATTTTTCTTTTAAAGTAAATCCGGCATGATCTGAGGCAATCAATAACTTGGTCATAATATTTTACTTATCCTTTCTACGGCATCCTTAATCGTTAAAAAAGTATCCCGGTAAAACTCCGGAGAGCCCCCGATAGGATCAGAGATATTCAAATTACTATCGTTTATTCTTGCCCCGTTAGAAACTTTTTCACTATTATTTATTATACCATTGTTTCTAATAAGGTTGACAAATTCCTTTAATAAAAAAAGCCTATTTTTTGCCTCCGGAGCAAGCTGCAGGATTTTATCCTCATGCACATCCTCCATCATCAAAATAATATCTGACTGATCCACTAATTCCCGGGTTACTCTTTGCGCGCGGTGCGCTGCCACATCAATACCCTCTTTGGCCAAGACCGCCAGCGTTCCCTCACTGGCACCCATGCCTGCCAGGGCCATTACTCCGGCGGAGGAGACCTGAATATCCGTTCTTTGTGTTTTAAGCAAAAGTTTCTTTAAATACGCCTCCGCCATGACCGAGCGGCAGGAGTTTCCCGCGCAAACAAAAAGCACGGTCTTGGATTTTATTACCGCCATGATCTCTTCATCCTTAATTGCCCCGCTCCTGGTTATCTGCGGCGGTTCAACGCTCAGGTCAACCACGGTAGATTCCAAGCCAACTTTAGTCAAGCCGGCATCAATGGCTAAATCCACCAGGCCATCCATATCTTTAATCGCTTGCTCAAAATTAGCCGGCGCCGGCTTATCTGAAATATTCGCAGAAGGACAAGCCAGGGGAACTCCTGACTGAGTGGTAATCGCTAAAGCAATTAGATTATCCGGCATACGTAAACCCACTTTGCCCTGGCTGGCGGATTTTAATATCACGGTCAACGGGCCCGGCCAGAATTTATGCATCAATTTATAAGCGGCTACAGGAACCTCAACCGCCAACTCCTGCACTTTATGTTCCTGCGCTATCAGAATAGCAAAAGGCTTATCCTTAGGCCGATTTTTTATCTTATAAAGTCTCTGTAGCGCCTTTTCATTCAGGGCATTAGCCGCAATCCCGTAAACCGTCTCGGTAGGAATAATTACCAATCCGCCGTCAATTAAGACTTTGGCTGCCTGCCGGATAGATTCCTCCCGGGGAGACGAAGGATTGACTTTAATAATCTTTGTTAAACTCATAACTTAATTTTAGTCTGTTTAATTTTAAGGCGCATCTTTTTTTTATAATTAATCAGCTTGGCGCTGATTTTAGTATCATTAATACCAAGTATAGCCAAAGCAAAAAGCGCGGCATTCTTTGCCCCCGCCTTACCAATAGACATGCAAGCCACGGGAATCCCCGGAGGCATCTGCACTGTCGATAAAAGAGAATCCAGGCCTTTTAAGTTTTTAGTTTCAATCGGTATCCCGATCACCGGTAAAGTGGTATGCGCAGCCACTACACCAGCCAAAGCCGCGGACATTCCGGCGGCGGCAATAAAAACCTTTGTCCCTCTCTTCGGTGCTGTTTCCACATATTGGGCTACTTCATGCGGAGTCCGGTGCGCGGATAAAATCTTCAAATCAAAATCCACTTTAAATTCTTTTAAGATATTGATCGCTTCGGCTACTGTTTCTAAATCTGACTGGCTTCCCATAAGAATGCTTATTTCTTTCATAAAAACCTCCTTAAAATTTAATTTTCTCTCCCGGATGCTTTCTTTAATTTCTCCAGAAAGTCAAGCTCTACCTTCCCCCCTAATGATTCTACTTTATGCACATCATCCCAAGCTTTAGCATATTCTTTCTTGGAATAATACGCTGATGCTCGATAATAGTAGGTCCTAGGAACTTTGGGTTCTAATTCTATGGCTACATTTAAATCTGAGATGGCACGATCGAAATCACCTTTCCCCTGATAAGTCAATCCTCGACAAAAGTAGGCGTAATTATTATTAGGATTTAATTCTATGGCTTTAGCGAAATCAGATATGGCTTGCTCAAAACTACCCTTACCCTGATAGGCCACCCCTCGGTAGCTATAGGCTTGAGCATCATTTGGGTTTAATTCTATGGCTTTGGTGTGATCTAAAATTGCTTGATCAAAATTGCTTTTAACATCATAAGCTAATCCTCGGTCGCTGTAAGATCTAGCATCATTAGGACTTAATTCTATAGCTTTAGTAAAGTCTAAAATAGCTCTATCGAAATCACCCGCAGTTCTATAACTAATCCCCCGCTCGCGGTAGGATTCTGAAAAATTAGGTTTTAATTCTATGGCTTTGGTGTAATCTAAGATAGCTTCTAAAAAGTTTCCTGTAGCGTTATGGGTAAGCCCCAGATTATAGTAAGACATATAATCTTTGGGGTTTAATTCTATGGCTACACTTAAATCTGAGATGGCTTTTAAAAAGTTACCTTTAGTCTTATAGGTAACCCCGCGGTAAAAGTAGGCGTCGGATTGATGAGGGTTTAATTCTATGGATTTGTTGAAGTCTGATATGGCTTGGTCAAAATTGCCTTTAGTATTATAGACAATTCCACGGCAATAGTAGGATCCAGCAAAATTAGGACTTATTTCTATGGCTTTGGTGTACTCTAAGATGGCCTGATCAAAATTGCCTTTAACATAATAAACCAACCCCCGGTTGTTGTAGGCTTTAGCAGCATTAGGTCTTAATTCTATGGCTTTAGTATAGTCAATTATTGCCTCATCATATTTTCCTGACGTAAAATTTTCCCCTCCTCTATCAAAAGCTTCTTGGGCAGTTTCCTGGGCATAAATATTAGCGAAAGCTAAAAATGTTGCCGCTAAAAATAAAACTCCGATTTTACTTTTATTCATCATAACTTTTTCCTATCCTAAGGCCCTTCTACCGATATCCCGACGAAATTGCATTTCTTCAAATTTAATTTTCTCCACTGCCTGGTAGGTCTTATTTATCGCCTCTTTAATGGTTGTGCCTAATCCGGTTACCCCTAACACTCTTCCACCACTAGTTAAATATTCTTGCTCTTGCCTCTGGCCCACATCATTAATTATCCGTAGCTCTGTGCCGGCATGAAAAACTACTACATCTTTTAATTTCTGTACGTCTTCTAAGCCGCTAATTACTTTTCCCTTTTTATAATCTCCCGGATAACCGCCAGCAGCGCAAACCACACAAACGCAAGCGCGCCTGTCCCATTCTAAAGTACGAATCTTAGAAAGCTTTCCTACGCTAGCTGCCAGCATCACCTCTACTAAATCGGATTTTAACCTGGGTAAAATGGCCTGCGTCTCCGGATCGCCAAAACGCACATTGAATTCTAAAGCTTGCGGCCCCTCTTTAGTCAGCATTATACCGGCATATAATACTCCCCGGTAATCAATTCCTTCTTTAGCTAAGCCATCAATGGTACGGTGAATTATTTTATCCATCACTTCTTTTAAAATATCAACAGTAACGATTGGCGCAGGCGAATACGCGCCCATTCCCCCGGTATTTTCACCCTGGTCATGGTCAAATATTCTTTTATGATCCTGAGCTGAGGCCAAAGCCACCATTATTTTAGAATCTGTAATCACCAGAATTGAGGCCTCCTGGCCAATCAGGCACTCTTCAATAATTATCTTTTTGCCGGCATCGCCAAAAACTTTATCCTGCATCATCGAAGTCACGGCATCCTTGGCTTCATCAACTGTTTTGGCCACCACCACCCCTTTACCCGCGGCTAAACCATCAGCTTTAACTACGCAAGGAGCGCCATTTACTTGGATATATTTTTTTGCCGCATCCGGGCTATCAAAAACCTTAAAATCGGCAGTAGGTACTTTGTATTTAGCCATCAGCTCTTTGGAAAAAACTTTACTCGCCTCTAAATTTGCGGCTAATTTATTTGGCCCAAAAATTTTCAATCCGGCTTTGGTAAATTCATCAACCATACCTAAAGCTAAAGCCTTCTCCGGCCCCACCACGGTAAGATCAATTTTTTCTTTTCTGGCAAATTCCAGCAACCCGGCAATATCATCAGCTTTAATATCAATACATTCGGCAATCTGGCTAATTCCGCCGTTACCCGGAGCACAGAATAGCTTAGCGCACAATTTAGATTGCGCAATCTTCCAGACTAGCGCATGTTCTCTTCCACCAGAACCAACAACTAAAACTCGCATTTATTTACCCTTATTTAAATCTTATCCACATACTAAGATCAAAAAGTGATTTTATCAAAAATGATTTTAAGAACATAACCGCAAGAATTACAATTATCGGTGAAATATCAATCCCAAATGCGAAATTCAAAGGCAGACGCCTTCTTATCGGCTCTAAAATCGGATCAGTTGTTTTATAAAGAAACTGCACAATAGCGTTACCAGGATCAGGATTTACCCAACTGATCAATGCGCGAATAATTACCAACCAATAGATTATGTTTAACAAAACATCCAGGATATTAGCTACTGCGGATATAAAATTAGAGGGAATAAACATCATTAAGTAAGCCCCGGTATATTAAATCCGGTAACATCCTTCATTTTTTGCGCTGCCACTTCCTGCGAGCGCTTAATTGCCCGGTTAAAGGTATCTTTTAATGAACTCGCCAGACGCCCCTTTTCTGATTCTCCAAGGTTATCTTTAATAACCACCTCTTTTATCTCCT
Organism: Candidatus Omnitrophota bacterium; assembly: GCA_030691865.1. Classification (GTDB taxonomy): domain Bacteria; phylum Omnitrophota; class Gorgyraeia; order Gygaellales; family Profunditerraquicolaceae; genus UBA6249. The sequence goes on from JAUYDL010000041.1 coordinate 11,784, forward strand.
GAGCACCGTTCATCGTAATTTTCACCAAACCATCAGAGCTTTGGATATCAAAATTTGTATCCTCTAATGCGCGCTTGACCTCCTGCATCTTCTTCTGCATCTGGAATAACCCCTTCATCTTATCAAACATGGAAATCCTTTCATTTTATTGCAGGGTAAATTATCCTGGCGTTCTTGATCCCGCCTTTTTCCAGTGCTTCTATCATGGCACTAGCCCAAAGTATCGTTTCCTTTACCGGAAGGTCTACCGGCAAACCGGGAGTAGAAGAATTTGAACCTGCCAATACCTTCGTATTAATTCTGGTTTCATAACCATTAGGGTCTTTATAAGAAATATAGATCGAGGAAGTAGGCTTATTGGCAAAAAGCCCCCCAAGAGAATCTTCCCATTCCTGACCCGTGAGGCATTCCATCCTGATCGGGTACATATCTTTTAGCTTCCTTACCGGGCTTAAAACATTTTCGCATGTTTCTTTATCAGAAACTTTGGTTATCGTGTTCATCAGGAATGCTGCACCGCTGTCATTTTTAATCTGAACTTGCACAAAAGCATAGTAATTTTGCGCCCAACACCATGAAGTAAAAAAGAAAACTCCTAAAACAGCTAACAATATTTTTTTCATCTTATCTCATTAAGGAAACGGTCCCTTTTCTATTGTCCCTTTTTTAAGAAAACGGCCCCTTTTCTATTCTTAAACTTAATAACGATGTAGAAACAAGTGATACCAATGCTATCAATCAAAACATCTTTAGTTGAGCAGTCCCTGCCCAGAACAAAATATTGATGGATCTCATCAGATATAGCATAAAAAACTGAAAAAGCAGCCGGGTACATAAAAAGACGAGAAACGTTCATATTGAATGAACCACTAAATGCCCTATATAAAAGAAAAGTGAAATAAAAATATTCAGCAATATGGGCTATTTTTCTTAATAAAAAATCATATTCAAGATCTGTTCTTAAATCAGGAATACTTGAAAAGTAAAAAATAACCCCTGCCCAAACAACCACCGGAACCCACAATCTAACAAGCTTCACCAGATTACTCCTTTATTCTACGCAGGTTCTGTCAAGTTTTGCCTCACCACCCGCTAACATAGAACCATGTCCTACCTTATTCACACTTAAAAATTTTCTTTAAATATACGCGGAAAATGTAACCTGAAAAAATCTATAACTATCTCAATCTTCTCCTCAAAAGGTGAACGCTTACTAATCTTTGTAAATTCCCCACTATCAAGCCAAATTCCACCGCAATTTTCGCAAAAATCAACAGAAACGCTCTTATTGCGGTCGCTAATCTTTCTAACCATTTTCTTGTTACTTTCACAACGAGGACAAATAACTTCTTTCTTATTTAAGTCTATTTCTTTTCTTAAATCATCATCTTTGAGTGGCTCAGTTTCTAAATCAAACTCCACAGTATCAATTATTTCCTTGTTTACGAGCAATTCCAATTCATCTTTATCAAACCAAATACCCCCGCAAGCAAAACAAGTATCAACTACTATCGGTTCTTTACTGCCTATCTTTTTTTCTTTTAATATTCCCACACATTTTGGGCAATTCATTTTATACCTCCTGACAACACAACCATCTTGATAATCTACCAAACTATTCAGACTCCCCGCTTCTCCAATAATATTCATCAAAAGAAACCCTTTATTTATTGAAATTAAATTCTTTTTGCGGCAGCTTCTTTCTAATTAATTCTGCAATCTTATCAACAAACTCCTCAGCAGTCTTTAGGGCGTCTTTAGCTTCCTTTATTGAACAGGGAATTTCGGGTTCGTAAATAAACCTGTTTCTTTTCCTCCTCATAAAATCATAATCATTAATAAGTCTCTTAAAATCATCCCCTAAAACTAAACTTACAAACCTCACCACAGTTAAATGCTTGTCCTTTATATCCGGCCTAAACCCTTCAGCGAACATAAGCGCAAGCCCAGAACGCAGCATCGCATTATAAGCATAATTGAAAGCGCATTCTTCGTCTTGGCCTAAGTTTCTTTTAGTAGTCTTAAGATCAATGTAAGCGCGCTTTAGCAAATTCAAAATAGCTTTATAATCAAGAGGGCACCTCTTAATTAATCCGTCCTTAAGAAGAATTTCTTTTGATTCTTTATAACTCATTTTCTTTGCCTATCAGCATTATCTTGGGCTTCTTTAATAAATCCGTAATAAAGCCGCCCTTGGCTCTCTTTTTCGCTTTATACTCCTGCCAAGAGTAAGTAGTGGGATTAATTTCCCTTTTTAACCTCTTTTCTAAGCTGGAAATCTTCTCATTTAAAGAAGAGTTATCCTGGTCTCCGACAATCATAAGGTCAATATCGCTGGCAGAATTTTCTTTTTTGGCAGCGAATGAACCATAGATAAAGGCTACTTTTATCCCTTTAATTAATAATAGTGAGCTTTTTAGAATTGCTTCTACGCCAACGGTTTTGGAAACAATGCTTTTTAATTCATTAAATAAAGGATGGTTTTGATTAAGAAAGTAATAAAGAAGATTGCCTACTTTTCTGGTATCAAATAAGTTATTCTCCTGGAATCTTATAAGTTCCCGGCGAATACTGCCGGCAGAATATCCTAATACACGCTGAAGTTCCCTCAGGTAATACTCCTGGGAAGGATTAGTAAAGAAAAGGGAAAGCAGCCCTTGCCTAATTTTAGATTTCGCGATATAAAAGCTATTTAGCATATGAACTCCATTTTGAGTACAATTGTACTCAAAACAGGCTACATTGTCAATAATAAACCGACGGGCCTTGCCTGCCGGCAGGCAGACTGTCGAGCCTTGTTTCCGCCGCACACCGCGGCTTTAAATCAACTCTCGCCCCCCCCGCTAAAACTATTTCTTACATAACTAACTGATGAATATAGGGTTACGTATACTGTCTATAAAACTATAAAACTTACTTTTTTTCTTCTTTATTCTTGATCGGCAAAAAGCCTGCCATCTCTCCGATTACATTAACTAACTCGGTATTAGCGGGAACCACGATCTTGGCATTATTCTGCAATGACTTCTCCACTGCTTCTAATTTGCGCAGTACTTGCGCATTGCCGGTAAAATACTTCTCGGCTGCCTCAGTAACTAATTTTATCGCTTCTGCCTCGCCTTCCGCCTCAAGGATTCTGGCCTGCTTGATACCTTCGGCTTTTTTAATCTCGGCGCGCTTTTGACCATCGGCGACAGTTTCGGTAGCAGTCGCGTAATCCACTGCGGCAATTTTTTCATTTTCCGCTTTAACTACTTTGTTCATGGTTTCCTGAACATCCTTGGGCGGATCAATTTCTTTTAGCTCTGTCCTGACAATCTCTAAACCCCAGCTGCCGGTTTCCTCACAAAGCGTCTTATGCAGCTCCGCGTTAATCTTACCTCTTTCGCTATTAGCGGATTTTAAGGTAAGCGTACCAATGATATTTCTCAAGGTGGTGCGGGCTAAATTCACAATCTGCCATTGATAATTATTCACGCTATACTGACAGTTCTTGACATCGGCTTCATCAGCTTTTACTTTAAAATAAACCTGAGCATCTACTTTGGCATTCAAATTATCATTAGTAATAATTTCCTGCGGCTCAGCATCAACCATTTGCTCGGTAATATTAATCTGATAAAGATTTTCAACGATAGGAAACACCCAATTAAATCCCGGAGTGGCAAAACGATGATATTTACCAAGCCTCTCAACTAATCCGCGATGCGTAGGGCGCACAATCCGGATCCCCATAAAAAAAATCACTACGGCTCCCGCAATAATTAATCCCAGTATGCTCATCTCTACCTCCTTTGCCCACAAGGGCATACCCGCGCTCCCCGCTAGGGGACACCGGCGCAATTCAAATAAGCGCCGGGTGACTTCTTAGCGTCGGGTGTTCTAAATTATATTTACCTGTTTATTCCCCTTTACCGCCGCTCCGATAATCCAGGATTTTAATTTAAGCTCAGATAATTTCTTCATTATCCGGGCGGCAGCCTCCTTTTGAACAATTAAAACCAGGCCAATCCCCATATTCAAGGTGTGATACATTTCCAGATCATCAATATTGCCTTTATATTGGATAAGCCTGAATATTTCAGGTACTCTCCAGGAACTTTTTTCAATACACACATCAATATTTTTCGGCAATATCCGGCTAATCTTATCGTAAAATGCTCCACCGGTAATATGGCTGATCCCGTGCACTGCCGCTCTATACCGACGCAAAAGCTCAAGAACTGGCAAAACGTAAATGCGCGTAGGCTCCAGTAATCCAGCAGCCATTCTTTTCTGCTCTGCGGGCCTCAAGACTTTTCTGACTAAAGAATAACCATTAGAATGCAGGCCGCTAGAGGCAATTCCGATGACCAGATCAGAGGCCTTAATCTTTGAGCCATTAATAATTTTATCTTTCTCTACTACCCCCACGCAGAAACCGGCAATATCGTATTCACCCTCCCGGTACATTCCCGGCATCTGAGCGGTCTCTCCGCCGATTAAAGAACAACCTGCCTGGCGGCACCCCTCATTTATGCCCTTGACTATATCCACCAGCACACCTTCTTTGACCTTAGTAAAAGCAATATAATCTAAGAAGAACAGGGATTCGGCTCCGGTACAAAGAATATCATTCACATTCATCGCCACCGCATCAATACCCACGGTATCATGTATGTTGGCTAATTTGGCAATCATCAGTTTCGTACCTACTCCGTCACTTGAGGAAACCAAAACCGGATCCTTATATTTACTTTTATCTAACTTAAAAAAACTTCCAAAGCCGCCGATATCCGTTAAGACCTCACGCCGAAAAGAACTGCGCACCAAAGGCTTGATTTTAGATTTAAAAATACTGGCGCTTTTAATATCTACACCGCAAGTTTTATAAGTGATCTTTTTCATTATTTCTCCTTATAGAATCCAGGGGACGGTTCTATTTTTTTAAAAACTAAAAGGGGCTAAAAAATAGAACCGTCCCCTTTATTTAGCCGGTGATTTCCCGGTCCAGCAATATAAACAAAGTTTTTCTTTAGGCAAGCCGATCGCGGCAATCATATCACTAAGCTTCTGGTATTTCAGAGTAGTTGAGCCGATATCCCGGTTTATCCAGGCCACCATTTTTTTATATTCTTTGGAATTCTCATCCAAGTATTTACATACGCTTTTTGGCTCTTTACCCTCAATGGCCTTGATTGCCCGGCGCGCAGCTAATTCATTAATGCTGCGGGTTGAATAATTAAATTTACAGGGAAACATTAGCGGCGGACAGGAAATGCGCAAATGAATTTCCTTGGCCCCGTGACTTTTAAGTTTCTGGATGGTGTAATTCTTAAGCTGTGTACCGCGCACAATCGAATCATCGCAAAACACAATCCGCTGGCCTTTGATAATCTCAGGGATAGGAATAAGTTTCATCTTGGCCACTAAATCCCGGCGCTCCTGAGATACCGGGGTATAGCTGCGGTCATAACCCGGAGTATATTTTACCAGAGGCCGGCGCAGAGGCACCCCTGATTTCATGCTATAGCCAATGGCATGGGCAGTACCGGAATCCGGTATTCCGGCAACCATATCTGCCTGGATGTTATCGTCTTTGGCCAGCTGTGCCCCGCATCTTTCCCGCGAGGTCTCCACATTAATCGCTTCATAATTGGAAGCCGGAAAACCCGTATAAACCCAGAGAAATGAACAAATTTGATTGGTCTTAACACCTTTACGTTTTATTTTCAATCCTCTACGGGTGATTAAAACTATCTCTTTCGGCTCAAGGTGCTTTACCAATTTATATCCTAAATTAAAAAAAGCCGAAGATTCTGTGGAAACCGCCCAACTACTCCCTTTTTTTCCGATTACTAAAGGGGTTAACCCTAACCTATCGCGGCAGGCGTAAATACCGTCTTTATTTAATAAGAGCAACGTGCAAGACCCCTGAATCTTGGAAAAAACTTTTTCAATACCTTCCACTATAGTTTTACCCGAAATAATAATCTTGGCCGCCATCTCGACAAAGTTTATTTTTCCTTCAGCCAACTCGGAAAAAGAACTTCCTTTTTTATATAATTCTTTAGCCAGTTTTCCCGCGTTATCAATAAAGCCATCGGTCACAATCGCAAATGGCCCAAATTTAGAGTTCATTACAATCGGCTGCTCATCGCGGGCGCTGATTACCCCAATCCCTTTATCCCCCTGCATTTTAAGGTAATCTTCATAAAACTCAGCCTTAAACTGGCTGCCTTTAATATCGTGGATCTTGCGAGTAAGCTCAACCCCATAAACCGCCAATCCGGCAAATTGCGTACCTAAATGCGAATGATAATCTGTGCCATAATATAAATCTTCATTGCAAGCCTTATTTGCCACCACTCCGAATATTCCGCTCATTTTTAATCTCCCTTGTCTACCTAGACAACACCCGCTCAATACCAATTAGCGCGGGGTGTTTTAAAAATTTTTCTTAATAAAATTAACTCCGTTTTTAAAAATCTGCAAACCATCTTCTCCTTTTTTTAGCTCATCTTTACGTTGATGCTGCGCCGGCCAGCGAAAACGCCGCTGCAGTTTCCTGATCGCAGTTTGTCCCTGCGCTTCTTAAGACGCAAACCTTAGGCTTTAGCGTAAAATTTCTTGATTGCTCGCGCTACCTCTTTAGGCTCATCAACTAAAATAAACAAATCCATGTCCTCTTGATCAATATTGCCATGGTTATAAACTGTTTTCTTCAACCACTCTAATAGCGGCTTCCAGTATTGGCTGTTAAAAAGAATCACCGGAAATTTAGCAATTCTTTCGGTCTGAATAAGAGTAATCGCCTCAAAAAATTCATCCAGAGTGCCGTATCCTCCGGGTAAAATTACAAAAGCCTTGGCGTACTTTACAAACATAACCTTACGCACAAAGAAATAACGAAAACCTAAAACAGTATCCACATATTTATTGGGCTTCTGTTCGCAAGGAATCTGAATATTAAGGCCGATGGAATGTCCATGCGCACGCCGGGCGCCTTTATTGGCTGCCTCCATAAGCCCGGGGCCGCTTCCGGTAATAATCGCATATCCGGCTTTGGCGATATGATATGCCACTTCTTCAGCCAACTTATAAAATTGAGTATCCGGCTTGCTCCGGGCTGACCCAAAGATAGAAACCGCCTTGCCTACTTTAGAAAGGACCTCAAAGCCATCCACAAACTCCGACATGATGCGGAATATCCGCCAGGTATCCTCGCTGGTAAAATCATCCTTGAAGTTGATTTTTTTCATCTTTTCACGCCTCATTGGTCTTGCGTTAATTATTAAGGCAATTCTCTAGCGCATTACTCCAGGCCTTATATAATCCATTAACGGGAATATCAATCAAATTGTTAATAATGAGCCGATTGCCGCCCACCCTGCCGATTGCCGCAAGAGGGGTTTTATTCTTTTTGGCAATCTGCATTATTTTCTTAACATCCTTCTCTTTAGCACTTAAGATAATGCGCGATTGCGACTCGCCGAACAAAAGGGCGTCTTTTCTTATTTTGTCAGAAACCAGGTTGATTAGGGCGCCTGTTTTTTTCTTGGGACTGCTGATGCAGCATTCCGCTAAGGCAACTGCCAGGCCGCCCTCAGAGCAGTCATGCGCCGAGCGCACCAACCCCTTTTCAATCGCCTCTAATGCGGTTTTTTGCACGCTCTTTTCCAATTTTAAGTCAATTACCGGGCACTTCCCTTTTTTAAGGCCATAGACAGTCTTAAGGTATTCGCTTCCGCCTAATTCTTCTTTATTTTTACCGAGTAATAAAATTACATCCCCGGAATTTTTAAAATATTGACTGGTAATTTTGGAACGGTCCTTAATCAACCCTACCATTCCGACAATAAGAGTAGGATCAACTGAACCCTTAGGGTTCTCGTTATTGAAACTCACGTTTCCGCTTACTACCGGCGTATTCAAGGCCCGGCAAGCAGCAGAGATTCCCAAAACGGTCTGCCTAAATTGCCAGAAGACTTCCGGATTTTTAGGATTGCCATAGTTTACACCGTCGGTAATCGCCAAAGGTTTAGCTCCGGAACAGACTAAATTTCGCGCTGCCTCAGCCACAGAAATTTCACCGCCGCGAAAAGGATCCAGATAGCAATAAGTAGAATTGCAATCCGTAGTCGCCGCCACCGCCTTCTTTGAGCCTGATACCGCTACCACTCCGGCATCAGAGCCTGGAGCCAATAAAACATTTTTCGCCACCTTGGGGTCAGCGTGCTTAAAAACCCAACCCTTGCTGGCGATAGAAGGATTACCTAGTAGCTTCAAGAGTATCCCGTTACAATTTTTGGGCTTCTTGATACTTGCCAGATTTAACTTATTTACTTTAGCCAAATATTTTGGCCGGGCAGCCTTGCGATGATAAACCGGGGCTTCTACTAATGCCGCAGCCGGAACTTCAGCAACCACTATACCATTCTCTCTCACCCGTACCATCCCGTCGTCGGTTACGTGCCCGATGAGGTCTACCGGCACATTCCATTTGGCAAAAATTTTCTCTACCGCTTCGAGTTTATCCTTTTCTACAATCACTAACATCCTTTCCTGGGATTCAGAGAGCATTACTTCATAAGCATTCATCCCTTCTTCTTTACGCGGCACTAAGGCAATGTCGATTTCTATTCCGGTCTTGGCCTTATAAGAAGTCTCGGAGGTAGAGCAAATAAGCCCGGCAGCGCCCATATCCTGCATACCAAGGGCTAATTTTTTCTGCATTAGTTCTAAACAAGCTTCCCTTAAAATTTTTCCCATCTTAGGGTCGCCGATAGCAACCGCGGAACTATTTTTAGCCGCTTCTTCGTCTATTGCAACAGAAGCAAAAGCTGCGCCTGCCACACCATCCCTACCCGTGGGGCCACCGACAATTAAAACCAAATTACCGACGCCGGTAGCGCGAGCCTTTACGATCTCCTTGTTCTTCAATATACCTAAGGTCATAGCATTTACCAAGGGATTACCTTCGTAAGATTCGTCGAAATAATTCTCACCTCCCAAAACCGGAATTCCCACAACATTGGCATAATCGGTAAAACCGCGTATAATATTCTTGAACAGAAATTTTACTTTTGGTTTATCCAACTTGCCTAATCGCAAAGAATCCAGTAGCCCAATCGGACGCGCGCCCATAGTAAAGATATCCCGGATACATCCGCCGCCGCCGGTGGCTGAAGCCGCATACGGCTCAACTGCAGAAGGATGATTGTGCGATTCAATTTTAAAAGCAACTCCAAGACCATCGCCGATATCTACTACTCCGGCATTTTCTCCCGGCCCCTGAATAACCTGTTTTCCTTTTGTCGGAAAAAGCTTAAGCACGGGTTTTGAATTTTTATAAGAACAGTGCTCGCTCCACATCGCGGAAAATAAACCCAGTTCTGTATAATTAGGTTCCCGGCCAAGGCGCTTTTTGATTATTTCGTATTCTTCCATGGTCAGGCCTTCTTTTTCAATTACCTCTTTGGTGATTACGGTTTCATCTAACATTGCTATTCCTTTCTTTTTTTATCAATAAAACTCCCGAAAAAATGAAAACTCTACCTCTCTTTTACTGCTTCTTTGCAGTAAATGCATTTATCTCTACGCCATTGTAGAAATATTTTTACTACCCAGATTCTTGTACCATATCAATATGATTTAGAAAATTTTGGTAGGGATGACAAAAATTCTATAACCCGACCCTTAAGAAAATCGTATTTACATTGCGCAAGTAATAGTTTAAATCAAATATTTTATCCAGCTCTTTTTCAGTCAAGTATTTAGAGGCATCTTTATCCAAGAGCAGGATATCCTTAAAATCTATGCCGTCTTTCCACGTCTTCATGGCACAACGCTGCACAATATCATAAGCTTTGGGGCGAGGCATGCCGCGATCCATAAGGCTTAAAAGCACCCTTTGCGAGAATATCAAACCCTTAGTCTTAATTAAGTTTGCCATCATATGCTCAGTATAAACATTTAAACCTTCAATCACCTGAATAAATTTATTAAGCATATAATCTAAGGCCAAGGTTGAATCAGGCATAATCACCCGCTCAACAGATGAATGCGATATATCGCGTTCATGCCATAAAGCGACATTCTCCATTGCAGCAAGAGCATTGCCTCGTAAGAGGCGTGATAGTCCGCAGATACGCTCGCAGATAACCGGATTGCGTTTATGCGGCATAGCCGAAGAACCCTTTTGGCCTTTGCCAAACGGTTCTTCTACCTCCAAAACCTCGGTGCGCTGCAAATGCCTTATCTCAGTGGCGAATTTCTCCAGGCTTGACCCGATAATCGCAATTTTCGCCATATATACGGCATAAATATCTCTCTGGATTATTTGGGTAGAAATTTTCGCCGGCCTAAGGCCCAATTTTTGACAGATATAACTTTCTACCTTGGGATCAATATTAGCGAATGTCCCAACAGCGCCCGAGACCTTACCAACTGAAACCTCATCCTTCGCCAGCTTAAAACGCTCTAAATTACGCTGCATCTCATCATACCAAAGCGCGAGTTTTAAACCAAACGTAGTCGGCTCAGCATGTACACCATGGGTGCGGCCAATACAAGCTGTATCCTTATAAATCTTGGCTTTTTTAGCCAGCGCCTTAAGCAACCTATTTATATCGTCAACCAAAATCTCCGCGGCTGCTTTTAATTGCACGCCAAGTGTAGTATCCAGGATATCAGAAGAAGTTAACCCAAGATGCAGGTATTTGGCATCGCTACCTATATATTGGGCTACATTAGTGACAAATGCCACTACATCATGTTGTGTTTTTTCTTCAATCTTCTTGATTTGGGCTAAATTAAACTTGGCTTTTTTGCGGATTCTCTTTATTGCCTGCGGCGGGACTTTTTTAAGTTTAACTAATGCCTCTAAAGCGAGTATCTCAATGGCAAGCATAGTCTTAAACTTAAACTCCTCCTGCCAGATACTCTTCATTTGCGGCAGGCTGTAACGTTCAATCATTGCGAGGCTTCCTCCTATCTTTTGAAGAATTAATTATAGCAAAAAAAACGCCATTTAGCAAACAAAAAATGGGTAAAAAAATGGGTAAAAAAAGAGGGGGGACGTTTCCCTTCCGCCTTGAAGGGAAACGTCCCCTATTTTAAGAAAAATCTAACAAAACTATTTAATTAGTAATTAGGGAAAACATTGTTGCAATCTGGCTATTTTGTTTTATAATTAATGAATATAACGAAAGGATCAAAAAATGTTAAAAATTTTACGCAATAAAAAAATAGCAAAAAAAATCTGGATTGGGCTGGCCGTAATTATTATTCCGGCATTTGCTCTCTGGGGTTTTGGAGGAGCAAGCCGCGACCGGCAAGAGGCCACTATAGCCGGAAAGATTTTTGGCAAGAATATCACAAATTTAGAGTTTAGAAGCTCCCTAGTCGCCGTAAGGACCATGGCGATTATGCAATTCGGCGACAAGCTCCCGGAGATCGAAAAATATTTAAATTTCCAAGGCCAGGCCTGGGAAAGATTAATCCTTTTACATGAAGCAAAAATGCGCCGAATCAACGTAAAGGATAAAGAAGTTATTGAAGAAATTCAGAATGCGCCATATTTTCAGGTTAAAAACGGTTTTAGCAATAAAATTTATCAGGAAGCCCTGCGCTACGTCCTGCGCTTACAGGCGCGTATCTTTGAAGAACAGACACGCCAGAATTTAATCCTGGCTAAACTATACAATCAAATTACCCAAAACCTAAATTTGAGCGATGACCAGATTCATCAGGAATACCTAAAAGCTAATGAAGAATTAAATATTTATTACATTGCCAGCCTCTTTTTGGAATTTGCCAAAACTATCAAACCCAGTGAGAAAGAAATCAGCAGTTACTTTGAGCAGAATAAAGCCAGGTTTAAGGAACCGCCAACTAAGGATAAGCCCACGCGTATCCCGGAGTTAGCAGAAATAAAGGATAAGGTTAGAGATACCTTAATCAATGAAACCGCCAAAGAAATTGCTCAGAAAAAAATAAATGAATGCGCAGAGAAATTAAAACAGATGGAATTTAATCAGGCCGCCGCCTTTTGCGGCCTAAAAAGCGCAGAAACTGATTTCTTCAAATCTAACGGCACAATTGAAAATTTGGGGACAGCCCGGATTTTCTGGGATAGCGCTAAAAAATTAAAGGATAAAGAGCTGAGCAGTATAATCTCTAACGACCAAGGCTGCTACATCATAAAACTTAAATCCCTTAAACCTATCGATGAAAACAAATTCCTTAAAGAAAAGGAAAGTTTCTCCCAAAGATTATTATCCGCCAGGAAAAACGAACTCTTCGCTGAATTCATTGACCAACTAAAGAAAAAGGCGCAATAAAATTTATTGCGCCCTTAGAACTGCTTAATAATTGGGGTCAAATAATTGGGGTCAGATTTATTTTTTCAATTATTTTAGCCTACTTTTATGGAATTAACCGGACAGGAGTCCGCTACTTCCTGCAAATTACAAGATGTAGAAACCTGCGACTTGACATGGGCAACCCCATCACCCTGCACCTCAAAAATATCCGGGCATGACTGTTCGCATAAACCGCAACCCACACATGTAGAAGCATCAACGGTAACCTTGGCCATATTATCTCCCTATTATCTTTCTAAAAGGTTTTCAAACATCTCTTCATGATCTACTTCTTCACTCAATATATGGGTAACTAACTGGTAAGTCACATTGTCTTTACCAAATGTCTTCTTAGCCAGTTTATTATAAACTTCGATTGCCCCTGCCTCTGCTTCTGCTACGATACGGATAATCCGATTAATATCGGCGGTATTTTTCGGGGGCACTAAATATGCGGCGTTAGCTCCCTTTTCTAAATCCATAGGGTTAGCAACCGGGAGATCCCCTAGCTTGGTAATTAAATCCGCTAATTCCGCGGCATGCTCTAATTCATCTTTAGCTAACTTTTCCAGCATCTCCTTGGTATCTTCATAAGCCCGTCCGGAAACAGTTTGAGCCATATACCAGTAAAGATAAAATGCCAACCATTCATCACAATATGCCTTGTTTAAATCCTTAACCAGATCCTTTAAACTTAAATCCGCTATTGCCCTTGCTTGTTTTCCCATATTTTATCCTCCCCTCCCTGCCTGCCGTCAGGCAGGCTTACCTTAAGCCTCCAGCTTCAAATTGTACTTCTTTATATTATTATCCGCAATCTCCTGAATTTTTTTGATCTCTTCAGGATTATCGAGGAGATGTTTAAATCTACCCTGGCTCTTTAAATATTCTTGGACCGGCTTGGGAACAATCTGCTTACGATTAGCTAAAACGCCATTTTCATATTCAAACAAAGGATAAAGGCCGGTCTCGACTGCTAATTTTGCTACCGTTAACATCTGGTTTGTTTCATGGCGCCAGCCTAAAGGACAAGGCACATGCACCTGAATATATTTGGGCCCTTTGATCGAGATAGCCTTCTTTACTTTGCGCGTTAAATCCTGCGGAAAACCCGCGGAAGCCGTTGCCACATAAGGAATGCCATGTGCAAGAGCAATCTCAGGCATAGGTTTTTTAGGTCGGAAGTTGCCGATAGATTGCTTCCCCGGCGGCGATGTGGTGGTGTTTGTGCCGTAAGGCGTGAGGCCGCTTCTTTGAATTCCCGTATTTTCATATGCCTCATTATCAAAGCAAATATATAAAATATCATGCCCGCGCTCAAGCATGCCGGATAATGCCTGCAACCCTATATCTGCGGTGCCCCCGTCTCCGCCCTGGGCAATCACATTAATCGTATCTTTTTTACCTAAATATATCAGCGCTGCCTCGATACCCGAAGCAACCGCCGCGGAATTTTCAAACAAAGAATGAATCCATGGTACCCCCCAGGCAGTTTCCGGATATTTGGCAGAAAAAACCTCCAGACAACCGGTATTATTGGCAATAATCGTATTTGCCCCGGCCGCTTCAACCACTAAACGCGCAGCAATCGCCTGGCCGCAGCCAGCGCAAGCAGTATGTCCGGATTTAAATAAAGGGCTATTTTCCATATTCTTGTCTACCTAGACAACACCGGCGCAATTCCAATTAGCTCCGGGTGTCTTCCTTAAGTAACTCTGGCTTTAAATCTATGAAATCAGAATTAACTTCCTTAGCCGTTAATCTTCTAAATACTTCATGTATCGATTCTAAAGTTATATCTCTTCCTCCTAAACCACCCACAAAACTGCTGATTACTTTCGGGCCTTTCTTTTTGCCATAAAATGCCGCCTTCATCTCCACAGCAATCGGCGCATAAGCTCCTAAAGAAACTGCTTTATCTAAAACCGCGACCCTGGGCACATCTTTTAATGCTTCATAAACCCTGGCGTAGGGAAATGGACGATAGGTAATGATACGCAGGAGCCCGACCTTTTTTCCTTTGGCGCGCTGTTCATCCACCGCTTCCTTGATCGTGCCGCAAACTGAACCCATCGCGACAATCACTTTATCGGCATCCTTAGTTTGATATTCTTCGACCAGTAAATCTTTATAATCCCGGCCAAAAACCGCATTAAACTCCCGGCTGATTTCGGATAAATAGCCTAACGACGCTTTCATGGTTTCCTGAATGGCAAATCGTGTTTCCATATAATAATCCGGATCAGCTAAAAGCCCCATGGAGATAGGCTCCGCCGGGTCTAATTTATACAAAGGATTATAATTGGGCAAAAATTTATTTACTTTATCCTGCTCCGGAATATCCACTGTTTCCATGCCGTGGGTTAGTATAAAACCATCCATACAGACCATTACCGGCAACATCACCCGTTTATCTTCGGCTAAGCGATAACCAATCAGGTGAAAATCCACTGCCTCCTGGTTATCCTCGGCGTAAATTTGGAACCATCCGGCATCACGCAAAGATATAGAATCCTGCTGGTCATTCCAGATATTTATCGGGGCGCTTATTGCGCGGTTGGCGCAGGTCATCACCACCGGCAGGCGCATTCCGGCGATATTAAAAATTACCTCCTGCATATAGAATAACCCCTGGGAACTGGTGGCGGTATAAACCCGCACACCGGTAGCCGAAGCACCTAAAACTACCGAAGCAGCAGAATGCTCACTTTCGACATTAACAAACTGCGCCTTAAGCTCGCCATTGGCTACAATCTGAGCCAGATCTTCAACAATATGTGTCTGAGGTGTTATGGGATAGGCAGAAATTACCCCCGGCTGGCAGGCCTTTATAATTTGCGCTACCGCGTGTGAACCCTCTACAAATTCTTTCATTTATCTTCACCCTTGGATTCTTCGACAACCATGGCAATATCTTTTTTAGGACAAATATCCGCGCATACTCCACACCCCTTGCAGAAATTGTAATCCGTCCAAAAAGCGTTCTTCTCTTTTCCGTGCACGCAGCCTTCCGGACAAATTATCAAACACATCCGGCAGGCAATACAGTCCTTATGTAAATAATGCGGCCGAAGCTGGGTTCTCCAGCTGCCGGTTTTGTCACCCTTACTCTCTGATGGTTTTACGGTTAACGGCCCGAACATTAATTTGCCCTCTAATTTTTGTTAGCAAATTACCCCGCAGCCTGCAGTGAAAATATCGAAAAGATTTTCACTGCGTTTAGGCAAGGGGTAACGTTCTTATTTTCAAGCTCTATTTTAAATTCTTTATAAATTCAAAACCTTCTTTAACTGCCTGGATATTACCTTCCTGAGCCTTACCGCTAAAATGATTCTTAACTACCGCGATAAGATTATCTAATTTCAATTCTCCGGTAGCCGCGGCAAAAGCACCGATGAGAGCAGTGTTTCCTAATGGGCGGCCGATATTTCTCAAAGCAATTTCATTGGCCGGGACCAAAAAAGCCCTCTGCTTGGCCTTTAACTTCGGCAGCTCCATATCCTCCTTACCATTAATAATCGCTACTCCATCCTCTTTTAACCCGGAAAAACAGTTAAACCCGCGCATAAGCGTAGAATCAACGATAATTACGTAATTCGGCTCATAAATCTGGCTGCGTAAACGCACCGGATCGCTGTCTACCCGCACGAAAGCATTCATCGGCGCACCCATCCTGGCTGCCCCAAAGTTGGGAAAGGCATAAGGGAATTTACCCTCATTAAAATAGCTAAACCCTAATAATGTCGCGGTAGTGATTGCGCCCTGGCCTGCGCGGGCATGGATTCTAATTTCTTTCATAATGCTCCTAGATAAACACTTTCTTGTAACACTGCGAAAATCGCGAAAAGCGATTTCTTGATTTTATAGCTTAAGCTGGTTTTGTCAAATGATTTATTTTTAGAGGTTTTTGCGGATAAACAGGCTGGTCTGATTAAGCAGGCTCAAAATTCCTTCTGCCTTTTGAGCATCCAAGGTGCCTAAACCACAGGCCGGACTAATCAGGAGCCTTTCCAATAGAAGCTGGCGGTCAATCCCCTTCTTTACCAGTAATCCTAAGCCAAATTTTATCTTTTGCACTAGCAACTCAGGACTCTGATCCGTATTAAATTCTTGGGTAGGGACTATCCCCCAGCAGATAATCCCTCCTTTTTTAAGGAAACGATTAAGATTATCCGCGTAAAGCACAAATCTCTCCTGAAAATTAAAAGCATCAAAGTTAATGATATCTATACCGACAGTATCAGTGAGCATTGACCAGTCCGTATTGCCGCAACAGTGTATGCCGATTAGGCTGCCCTGGCTTTTTAGAGTATCCGTAAGCTCAGAGTAAACATCAATTACCTCATTACGATTAACCGGCGTATAAGCAGAACCTACACCAGTCAAATACGGTTCATCAAAAAACATAATCATCTTTTTGCCAAATTTCTTAAAATACTCCAGCTGCCAGAGCGCCTTCATACCTAAACCTTTAACCATAGCCTGCATCAGCACTTCATCATGCAAAATAATTTTGCCTTCGACATCCGTTATCCCGGAACAAAAAGTAAAAGGGCCGGTAACCTGGCACTTGATAAACTCTACGCCGGATAAATCCATACTATTAAGACGCTCGTAAAAAGCATGCAAACCCCGGGCAAAATCCGGGCTTATTTTAAAATATTCCAGATCCTGGGCAATAAATCTATCATAAAATAATTCCAGTTCTTTTTCTTTATCGCCAGCGATAAAATGTAAATCACCGGCGTCAAACTTAAGCCCGGGCAGGTTTTCACTGAACTGCGCCAGCATTCCCTCGCGCACATTACATTTAGGCAGCTGCGGCCAAAAGGGTGCTGCGGGAACATAACGCAAGATTAAATCTACCGCGATTTGGGCGTCGGTTAAAGGAAGGCTGCCAATACCGGTTGCCAGGCCTTTTAAATAGCTCATCTCTTCTTTCCCTTTATTTCCTGTTCTAAGCAATCGGCTAAAACATTGGAAAAAGCCGTCTTAAAATCATAAACCGCATCAAAATCAAACAGAGAATCTTCTTTGGTCTTGGATAAGAGCTTTTTTTCGATCATCTTAAAAACAATATTGCCGAAATCCTGCGTCTGGTTTATTCCCCAATAAGTTAAAACCCTGCTGGCCAAAGCCCCGTACTGATTAATGGCATAATCCCGCAGGCCACGGGCCAGCTCAGCACCGCTAACATGCGCGGTTTTTTTTAGTTTTTTCTGTGTAAAACCTAAACCTTCTAACACAAATTCATAGGCATCCGGTTTATACCGTTTATCCTGGCGGCAAATCTCTTCAACTAAATCGTAAAATTCACTCATTATTTTAGCGTCTACTTAAATAACAAACTCTTATAATTATCTGGTAAGCTATTAGCCTGCGAAATCACCTCTCCGGTTTTATCCAGAAAGATATACGTAGGCACGCCCATCAAATCATATTTATCAGCCAGCAATCCGGCTTCATCTAACAGTATTTTAAAGTTAAGCGGGTAGCCCTTAAAGAATCTTTGCACTTTATTCTCTGACTCACTTACATTAACGCCAAGAATATCAATCCCCTCTTTGGCCATCACAGAATACTGCTGGTTCAACGTTCTTAGCTCCTGGCGGCAATAAGAACACCAACTCGTCCAAAAGAAAAGAATCACCGGCTTGCCTTTATAGCTGGAAATATTTACTGCCTGGCCGCCTAAATCATTTAATATAATATCTCCGGCCAGGGCTCCTTTACCAAAACCTAAAACTAACCAGATTAATACCATTAATAACAGTATCCTAAATTTTCTAAAAATCCGCAGCATTAAAATCTCCTGATGGCTGTAATAATAAAATATAGGCCTGCTAAAACAATAACTGCCGCGCAAACTTTTTTGATTACGACCATCCACTTACCGCTCTTAGGCAACCCGGCCATTCCGGCTCCAAAAGTACCGATCAGAATAAAAATCAACCCCATTCCATAAGAAAAACTAAGCAATAAAAATCCGCCGTAGAATATATTTTTTGTGGTAGATAAATACGCCAATATTGCGCCCAGAATTGGCGTAAGGCAGGGTGTAATCATTAAGCCGGAAACCAGGCCTAATAATAACGCCGTGGCAGGATTGGACTTCTTGTAAACCGGAAGTTTTAAATTCTTAAAGCCAAAATTAAAATGGAATAAATCAAACATAAAAAGCCCAAAGATAAATATAAGCATCCCGGAAATAAGATTAACTAACGGGCTAGAACTGAATTTCCCAAACATGCTGCCGGTTAATACGGCCAGGATTCCCAGGAAAGAATAGGTAATAGCCATGCCGGTAACATAAAATAAACTTAAAAACAACCCCCTGCTTCTTGAATTCTGCGCGTTACCGACAATGTAACCGGCGCTAATGGGAATAAGCGGATAAACACAAGGAGTAAGACTGGCTAAGAAACCTCCAAAAAAAGCGATAAGAAAATCGAACGGGCTACCGGAGAGCTGCATCAATCCACCTTAAGTATGGCCTATCTCCAGCAATTATTGGGATGGCGATAATTTCCGGGACTTCATAGCTATGCAAAGACCTGACCAACTTAATAATTTGGGGTAATTTTTCTTTTTTGGATTTAATCACCAGCAGGGATTCTTTAGCCTGATCCAATTTAGCTGCCCAAAAAAATATGGAATCAACTTTATCTACAATATTAACACAGGCAGCTAATTTATGCTTAATCAGGCTGGTGGAAATTTTGCGTGCTTCTTTTTTATCTTTTGTAGTAACCAGAACAACCACATACATAGTTTAAGTTAACCTCCAACTTAGAGTAATCATATCTATCGCTAAATTTACAAACTCATTATATAGGGATTAGCCCGAATTTCAAGGAGATTATTGCTGCGGAAATAAAAAGGGGCACTTTTTTTGGATGGGCCTTTATGCCGGTAGGCTAAAAGGTAGCGCCCCTTTTGTTCTAACTTTCCCCTGTCATCCTGAGGACCGAAGGATCTATCCACTAAAAGCTACCTTTAGTTCCTCCCCGCTCCTCCCTGACCCCAGCACTACCAGAATATCTTTAAGTGTCGGATCAGTTGCACAACAAGTTCCTTCCTGTATCCTTAGGATATCTGAGATACAAGAAACTATTCTTTCCATATCACTATCAAGGGTACCTCTAAAACAGCTTGCGGCAAGATACTCTTTTAAGCGTTCTGCAGATGGGGTAATCCCCGAATTAACCAGGCGCTCTATATCCGACCACTCCTGGGTTAAGTCTACACGCCGCAAAGTACTCTGAGGCATAGTCCTGATACTTGCCTTAAGATTATCCATAGACTGAATGACGATAGGCAGGAAACGGAAATCGATACCGCCTTTTTCACGGTCATCGCCTTGAGGCGCGACAGATATTTCCTCCTCAGGATAGAATTTTTGCTTGATCGCCTCAACCATTTTTCCATAGGGATGCGATTCTATCGAGAAACGAGATAACTCTGGACTCAAGCGGATCGCCCCGGCAGCTATTGCCTCTTCTTTTAAAGAAGCCATCCGCGACAAAAGACTAACGGCGTCTTGAGCTTTTCCTAATCCTGCCTTGATAATTAACTCCACCGCCTCAAGTTCATCACGGATTTCACTCGCAGCCTCTACATCAACTTCATCAGTAATAACTGCCCCATTTTTAATATGCGCTATCTCGTGAGCAATAATCGTCGCCATTTCCCCCCGGCTTATTTCTCCGGCAATAAATTTTTTTACAAACCAAATTAAGAGTTGGACGTCGGAACCATGAGTGGTTGCCACGCTTCCTAGCGAAAACTCAAAATTAAAATAAGGAGGAGAATTACTATCCAGGCCCGCTTCATGCAAAAGAGGCAGAAACATTGTCTCATATAAATTAATCCACGCCTTCTGCTGATCAAGCGGCATAAAACGACCAAGCCCGTATTGGCTTACTTTTTCAACAGACCAAACCCCCGCCTCAACCTGTTTAATAATACTTACGTCTACATCCGCCTTATGTCCTTGCGATTCTGCGTATTGATGCGCTTCATAGATTAAACCTCTTGCCTGTTTTTGGTTATTCGGATTCTTGAGAAAATTACTGAACAATTCATAGGCAGTGGCTTCATCAAGGCCAGGAAACATCTCTTTAGCTTTTTGGCGCAGATAACTTACTTCATCCTGTTCATGTTTGATTTTTTGCTCTAATATACCTTGTTGCTGCCATTCTGAGAATTTAGCTCTAGTAATATAAACAACACCTCTTCTTAAACCAGCTGAAGCGTATTGCTCGCCATTTTCAGTAACAGATAAATAGGATGCAGCGATAACAATCACTTTTTGGCCGTTTATCATATATACATTCTGATTATCCACTGATAAATCCAAATCTTCTGCTAGGTCTGATTTAGGATTAACATTAAACGCGTCAAGACGTCTTTGTCGTTCTGCTTCCGTAATTTTACCCTGTTTAAGCAAAATACCAAGAATACCTTCAAGAATATTGCGATTTGCCTGGGTTTCATCCCCTTTCCCAGTAGAAGAAATGGACGGAGAGTAGCTAAGCTCGTATACCTTGTTTGCTTGGTAAGCCGCCGGAGGTACAGAAGTTTGAGGAACAGCGGGAATTTGCGAAGCAGGTGTTTGAATTTGGAACGCCGGCTTCTTCGATGATGTCCGTAGCGTTGTACGAACCGACGGATCCAGCTTCTGCGCATGTTTCGGTTCATACCCGTAGTTAGGTTGGAGTTTTTCCTCTGGAGTAATGGAAATCTGGGTTGATTGCTCCAGATGCATCGTTTCTGCAATATAGTCTTGAACCCCGTTTCGGTTAGACAATCCCCCAACCTCGCCTGATGTAGCAATCATGAACTCCCATTTGTTTGCATCTGCAATCTGAACAAATGCTTCCATGGACCGGTCAATGAACTCATGCATCTTTTCGCTTGCCATGATCGAGGCAAAAGATACTGATGGATCAAAGCCGATGAGGATAAACTTACCGGGTTGAATAAGGAAAAGGGCGTTTCCAAACACTTCCCCATCTTTTACCATTTTGACAGGAATGATGTTCTTCCGTTTAGATAAATGTGCAGGATGATCCCCAAAACACGTTCCGGAGATAACACCCTGCCAAACATCTAAAAGTGTCCGGGGAGTAAATACCAGAGAAATCATTTTCGTATTTTTCTCTTGTTGTTGAACGGTTTCAATGCTCTTAGCATTCACCTGTTTAATAAGTTTTAACTCGTCTGTTGCTTCGAGCGTCTTTTGCAGATATGCAAGATTCGGATGGGCTGAAAAATAATCCGGAAGGTGTTGGCTCACCAATTCTTCTAGCTGTTTGATAAACAAACTCATATCAGTAACAGAAAGCGTACCACTAACAAACTGCGGAATGAGCGCATCAAGGTTGGAAAGCTTGAACACATCGCGCCATACCCCATTAAAAAGTGACGCATCAATGGAAAGTGCGCCAGCAAGAACCTTCGTAAGGTTGTCCAGCTTTTGCTCCTCACTTAAGGTACTGGCAATAATGCCGTTTATCTTTTTCAAAAGCGCCTCTTGCCCATCAGTCCGAAGATATGGAAGTAATAATTTTATGGCGTCTGCTTTTGTTTGCGGATCAAGCAGTTGATTAATCGTATCAGCTGAAAAGATTTTTCCAATATCTTCCAACATTGCTACATGATCAACCTGAGGCGTATCGGATTGAAGCAAAAAGTCCCCAAGAAAAGCCTGGACTTGTTGACGCAGCGTATCAGGAATGGTAAAAAAGCTCTCCTGGATAGCAAATGGAAATGTTGCCGTACCCGATATTAAGGGAATCGTGGTCAGCTGGCGAGAAACCGTTTCCAGAACTTGCCACCGCGGCAATGTCTGCCAGTTAGGAACACTGAATTGTTCCGCTAATTCAGTAAATGATGCGATATAATGACTATCAATAGAAGCAAGGAAAATATCAAACATCTTAAAATCCTCTTCTGTCTGGGGTTGATATCCATTCACAAGTTTAGCTTGAAATTCGTTAAAACGCTTGTTTTTACTCTCAATCTCAGCCCGAATTTGTCCGATAAGTTCTTTAAGGCGATCGTCGGATACAGAGGAAGAGATACTTTCGGAAAGAAATGTCTGTACTGCAGGAACCAATAACGTTCTTCGTCGAACAGCAGTAAGCCATTGTTCTCTCGGAAGATATGAAAGCAGGGTATAGATACCAGGAGTAGGTTCCACTGTTCTGATATTGAAACCGTGAGCATTCAAATATTCCCTCAGAATAATAATTGTTTCCGGTTTTACTTTTTCTGTAATAAAGTTAAAAAATGAAACATCCGCATCGGTAGCAATCAGTTCAAGGCCGCCTTCTGTTAGTATCCTACGGATATCAGGTACAGTTAAGTATAGTCTCCAAAATCGTTGTAAGGAAACAGGAAGACGTGAAAGAATATCCTCTGACATCGCAGTGCCAACATTTTGCCATACATTTTCAATAGCACCTAATTTGGTCTGCTTAGAAATATACGAAGTTATCAATTCATTAAATGAAATAGTTCCTTGTGAAGAAACAATGGCCGGCCGCAATACTCTTTCAATATCGGTAGTTAATAAAATTTTTGTTTGATTTTCAGGAAGCGCTAAAACATATAACCAATATATTTGCTCCTGTTGGGATCCAAATTCATTGTCTACCGCATGAATTAAATTATTTGATCCTAAAAGTTTGAATAACTCAAATAAAGGGTAGTGTAGCTTAACATATTCGATAAATAACGCGTTGATTCTCACCTGACCATCTTTAATATAAAAATACCGCTGTAAATCTCCAACAGAAATAGCTGGTACTTGATTAAGATAATTTTTGCCCAGCGCAGTTTCAGCTAAAAGTATTTGATGCAGCGGTTGTGCTGAATCTAATAGTTCATCAATCCGTTCTGGATGGAGATTAAAAAATTCCAATAATCGATTTTGCAGTGATCTATAAACTAACTGGTTTCCAAAATCAATAATTCTCTTTTGTGTTTGCGGATTAACTCCATGGAGTTTACTTATTTCTGTGACACCCCTTTCAAAGGAAAGTAATGATGACTGAACGCCCCGTTGAATAGCAAGTACTATGGGATTAGTAATTTCTTCAACTTGCTCCGCATCTTGAACAACATTTATTAGCCCCCGCCTTATAACATTGTTGATTCGTTCATTCAAAGCCAGAGCGATTATAATGGCGTAGGGATGACGAAGGAGTAATTCCCCTCTCTCTATTAAATTTGTACGATTATCAATCCGATGATTGAAACCAGATTCAAAATTAGAAATTGTGTCTTTATCCATTCCATAACCTTCACGAATAAGTTGCGCTAAGATATGTGCGGATCCGCTAGAAAGTACTGTTTTAATAAATTCTTGATAATTAACAAAAGCACGCCTCTCGTTATCTATATTTGCGAATTGCTTCTGCTGTCCTATTGCATCCAATATCACAAGTAAATCTTGTAATAGAGGCACTTGCGTTGAAAGCGCATCATAGGATATAAGTAGATCCCCTAGCGTATCCCTCCCTACACCATAGTCATATAATCGTTGTAGCAAAGATAACGCTTCCTCTTGTCCTTTTTGGAATCCTCCATGTTGGATCGTTGCGGTTAAAAAACGAAGTGCTGGAGATGGGCCCTCTTGAGTGGAACTAAAAGCAGATTCATACCGAGTAGCACGATAGCTACTATAGTAGTTTCCGAAAACATCAAAAAGAAATGGGTACTCATGAGTAGCAGCTACGGCTTTTTGATATGTTTTTTCATCGACAGCAACGATTTCTTGAAAAAAAGGAAGGGATTGAGGTGGAAAATCATATTCTCCTACTCTGCTATTGCTCATTCCACTCATTCGTTGATCGATAATGTCCAGATCAGTTACCCGCCTTGCTGGGTTTATTGAGTAATCATGATATATTCGCTCATAATGATTGGATGTAATATTCCCATCATAATATTTAAAAAGAATTGGTGATCCGCTTTTTTCCAAACTTCGTAATACTTGCTCAGGTTGTTTTATGCCATTTTTCCGCATAGCCCTTAGTGATCGAATTCTTGGGATAAATAATTGCACTGCATGAGATCGCAGATATGCTCGAGCAGACGCGCTCATTTTTTGCATTTGTTCTTCAGCCGCCTCTGTTGGGTGTCTATTAAGCACCCCTTGTGTGCTTAACCATTGAGTAGCATCCGTACTCATTTGTCTTAACCGATTTTCTCTACTATATTGACTATCTCCCAACCCATAAATCGTTCTGATAGATTTTACAACGCTTGAATCAACTGAAGGTAAAGTATCCGCTATATCTGTTAACCGCTGTGTTTGTGAAGTATAACCGATAAATGGCGTTGATTCCCAAAATATCTTTAAAACGTATGACTCAATGGTGGCTTGAAGCTCCCCTGAAACAACTAATTGCGTTTCACTGATCGCAGCATTTGCTAGTAAATGAATGCGTGTTTTTAATTGCTCAAAAAGCATTCCTTTTGGATCAGCTATGCTAAATGTACGGATCATAATATCAGTAAATAGCGCTCGAATAGTAGGTTGCTGTTCAACCCTAAATTGTTTTTCCAATGCAATATAGTCGATAGCTAATTCAGCTATAACCTTACCTATATCACTCTTATAAAGCCCGGCGTGTTGTATAGCGCGAATAACAGAAGAAATATCAGGAATTTGTAATAATGTATCAACAAATTTACGTAAGCCACCTTCTGTAATTGTTGGTTTTTCTGTTAGATACGAGACAAAACCATATATGAGATCATCTAAATCAATTACTGCCTGCATCTGTCGCAATGTCTCAAAAAGACGAGTGTATTCATGCAAAACCAGATCAGAGTTTTCACTTGCAAGTATTTGCATAAGCAACCGTGAAAAAGTGTAATAATTCATTAGGGATTGACTAGATTTTTTTGGATCACGAAGAGATGCACTAAATGAAACAAACGCCTGCCCTCCTATAAGTAAGCGTAGTTGAGCGTATTTCTCCAGGGAATTTTTTGTTTCAGACATTGCATCAATCATATTCATCACCAAGTCCATAGGAATATTTATTCGTAATCTACGGGCCAATTCTAAAGACTGGTCGATATATCCAATTGGATCAGGTGATGAAGTAAGGGAGTTAAAAAAATTAGGAATATGGGTAAATTTTGATTCTCCAAACAATTCTAATAACTCTGATAATTTTGCAATATAAACATATTTTTGGTCGATAGTAAGAATCGACTCAATCGCCTTTTCCGGCCTAGAAGAACTGTAAGTACGAATGATCCTTCGTAATTTTGTAATAACTGTAAACGGATCCTCTGCGTGATCAATAATTTCAAACATTTGTTCTTGTTTAGCAGGGGTAATTTCTAATCGTTTCATATCACGAATAAATGCATTTCGCTCAGCTGTAAAAAACAGTTTTTTGAACCAATTTGTGGAGGGAGTTTGTGAAGAATTGGTTGGTGTTGTTGAAGTAGTTCGATTTTCTTCAATAGCTTGTTGTATTAAAGGATCTATAGCTGCTTGTTTATCTTCCTCTACGCCTTGTGCCTCAACATGCACTATGTCGCCATTATTAACTTCTACGCTTACACCATACCCACTCCTTACCCCTGCTGGCGTACCCGGAATAACTGACCTATTTCCTACTGCTCCCATTGGCCTAGTTAATTCCTGCGCCAATGATGTATTGTCTGGAGCTAAAACCATACCCCCTGAGAAATAACTCCTGATCACCTGGCCATATGGTGTATAGGTGGGCTCTTGGATGTTGTATTCCCCCTTCTCAAAATTCTCCTTATAGGCATTAAAGTAG
Organism: Candidatus Omnitrophota bacterium; assembly: GCA_030691865.1. Classification (GTDB taxonomy): domain Bacteria; phylum Omnitrophota; class Gorgyraeia; order Gygaellales; family Profunditerraquicolaceae; genus UBA6249. Next base: position 37,942 of record JAUYDL010000041.1, read on the forward strand.
GTGTTCACTGAATAAGGGGTCTTGGTTTGAAGATTAGTCAGGTCTTTTCTGTTTATACGTCCAGAGTATTGAGTGTTTTTGTTTTGATTTCTGGCTTTAAACCACTGGGCAAGAATTAAGGAGTAATAGACCTGTCTTAAGGGGCCGTAGCGCTTGGCGTTGTTGATTTCTTTGGTAAGTTTAGGAATGATATTTTCCCTGATAATCTGAGAAGAATATTCGTTGAGTTGTTTTTCTCTTTCATCTTTAAAAGAGTAGGTGGCATTGCCTTTTAAATAGTCTTGTTCCAGCATTACCTTTAGCGTTGCCTTATAGACATAAGCTGAATCTGTTGATTCACGGATGATGATTTCATCCGGAACGATCCAGGGGCGGGTTAGAGTAGGGATGGTTACGTTTTGATTTCCATAGAGCTCGCCTGCTTTTTGGTAGAGCTTATCCCAATACTCTTTACCTTCAAGGGTTTGAGGATTAGTCACATTGGCAGTATCTTTTTTTAGCTGCAGGTCTGCTTCCAGAAGAATCTTGCCTACTTCCGTCTGAGCTAAGAGCGGATCAATAATATCATTGGGTGAGTCAGGACGCAAGTTTACCCAGAAGGTGTCATTGGGCAAAGCAATACCCACAAAGAAATAATTTAGTAAATCTTTGGTGATAGATTCAACTTCAGGGACAGTCCCCTTCGGGGACAGTCCCTTAAACTGGTCGCCTTTATCTAAGAGAAGCTTAAAATTATTATTTAATCCATCGTAGGATATGTATCTTAAATGCAGGGGACGAAACTTATCCGGGGTAAAAGCATTATGTAAAGATGCGAAGTGGCCGGCGATATTTAGCTCAACAGCAGCAACCTGGGCAAAGCCCGTCTGCTGGACAACTAACAGGATACACAAAAATATAGCAATAATTTTTAAGGTCTTCGATTTTTTCATCAATTGCCTACCGGCTCTTTAACTACTATAAGTATGATATAATAGGTAAGAAAAAACAAGGGTAAAACAGGGTAAAAAGAAAGGGTTTTCAGTAACAAAAGGGGATGCAACAAAAAGGGGACGTTGCCCTTCCGTCTTGAAGGGAAACGTCCCCTTTTCTACATCCTCTTTAAAGTATATGGATTTCTTAATTCAGATTGGACAAATAATCAATCAGAATGGACAATTATAAAGGGAAAAAACACGAAGCTTTCCCGAATTTGTAGCAAGTATTCTCTGCAACTAACTAAAGAACAAGTAGGTTTCCCAAGAAATCTGATCTTAAGACCGTATGCAAAGGGAAAGCTTCAGTTCTTTCCTTTTAGCTACAGACTTGGGAAAGAACTAAAAACACTTGTTGGCTGGTAATCTATAACTTATGGTTTTCATGTACCCTGACCGACCTGATTCTACCTAATTGCGAGCAAAGGTCAAAAACCAAAGTAGGATCTTCAGTAAGCATATTTACTTGATAATTACAGCTTTCTGCCTGCTTCTGGCAGTCTGTAACAGTCAGATCACTGCCAAATTCTGCCAAGGCGTTCTTGATGATTTTCGGCGAGCTGTCTTTAGCATGTAAAACAAACTCCAGTACGTATTTTGTAATCATTTAAGCATAACCACAGAAATTAATCTCCCCGCAACTTGGGCCTCCTTGCGAAATGAAAAAAAGTTATCATCAGAAAAAGTGCAAAGCGCGGGATCGAAAATATTTTCTTTTTTTACTCCACAGTCAACCAGCTGTCTTTGATTGATCAGCGCGATATCCATAAAAACCCGGCCGTCTTTCTTCAGCAACCCAAAGCCAAAATTACTTTTAAAATCCTTCTCTACTTCAAAACAACAGGAACGGATAGACGGGCCAAAACCAACAAATACATCTTTGGGTTGGCTACCAAATTTATTTTGCATGCCCTTAAGCCCCTCCTGCGAGATATTCTGTTCGGTACTGCGCCAACCAGCATGTAAAATGGCAATCGCCGGCCGCTTGGGATCATAAATAAAAACTGACAGGCAATCGGCAGTTAATATCGCAACGGGCACAGCTCTCTTATCAGTGATAAAACCATCTATATCGGCAAAAGAACTATCATAATCTAACGCCCCTCTACCCTTATTTTCTTCAGTTACATATTCAATATTTTTCCCATGTACCTGCTTAGCACAAATCAGACTGCGATAATCAATTCCTATGCTGCCAAGGAATTTTTTACGGTTCTCCAAAGAATTTTTGGTATCTCCGTAACATAAAGACATGTTACCATCCTGCCTTCTGCTAAAACAGGCAACTGCCGAATTTATTGCAAATGTTTGTAATGGATTATAAGGCTGCATCTATCTTTACCAGTTTGTCACGCGATTTCTCCCCGGCCTTAATTCTTATTTGATATTTTTTTATTTTTAAATACGCGCTTAACAAATCGATAAGCTGTTTATTGGCCGCACCAAAGCAGGCCGGCTTAGTAAGATATACCTTTAGTTTATTGCCTTGCCGCTCAACATGATTACGGCTGGCGCGAGGATTAACGCGGACATCAAAAATCATCTATTAATTATTTGGATGTTATCTGCTTAGTATCACGGATATCCATCAGCCGCTGATTAACTTTATCTAAACGTTTTTCGGCATCGGTATATTTGGTATTAGCATTAAGCAGGTGGTTGCCCAGGATATCAAAATCTTCCTTAAACTTATCCGTCTCAATAGAAAGAGCACCTAAACTTTTTAAAATCATCTTAGCATTCTCTTCTACTTTTAACCCACGCAAACCCATACAGATTACCTGCAGATAGGCGTAAAAAGTATTCGGCGAGACAGGGATCACCTTTTTTAACATACTATAAGAAAAGATATCCTCTTTGATAATTACTTCATAATAAACATTCTCCGCAGGAATATACATTAGGGCAAAATCATAGGTATTCTCCGCAGGCAGGATGTATTTTGCGGCGATCTCATTGATGCGGTTTTTTACATCCTGGATAAATTTTTTGCGCAAGACTTCTTTTGTTTGTTCATCGGGCGCCTCCTGCATCTTCTGAAAGTTCTCTAAACTAAACTTCGCGTCAACCGGAACCAGCCGCTCCCCCAGGCAGATTACCGCATCCACTGCATCTGTACTTTTAAAACGGTATTGCGTATGGTAGTGCTCCTTAGGTAAAACCTGGGAAAGTAAATTTTCCAGTAAAGTTTCTCCCATTGCCCCGCGGAACTTCGGGGCACGCAGAAGCTCCTGAAGGCTTGAGATATCCTTACTTATGGCGATAATCTGTTTATTGGTCTCCTCTAATTTTCCCAACTGCTCCCTTACGCTCCCAAAAGCAGAAGTGGCGCTGCCTAAATTCTGCCCGATGATCTTATTGGCATCCTGAATAGACTGGTTCATCTGATTCAGGCGCTCATTAACCTGAGAGGAAATTTTTAACACCACAGAAATAATAAATACACATAAAGCTAAAAATAAAACTACTATTAACCAGATCATACAACCCCCTCCTAAATACTGCCTACTAACTACTATCTACACTAATTATAACATCAATAGTCTTTTCTTAAATCAAATAATCTTTTTTTACTCTTTTTAAGGAACGAAATATGTTCTTTTTTATATCCGGACAAACCTTTTCCAGCTCTTGAATAATGCGGCCCATCCGGCTGCGGTTAGAAGTAATGGAATGCGGACAAACACAGGTCTGGTGAGCTAACTTTATCTCTTTAGCAAAACGTTTAATCAGGCGCTCTTGGACATAAGCCAGCGGCCGGATCAGCGTAATCTTACCTTTAAATAACTCCTGCTTGGGCACCATGGTTGATATTTCTCCCCGGAAAAACAAATTTAGCAGCAGGGTCTCGGCAATATCATCCATATGATGACCCAGGGCGATCTTGGTGCAACCCAGTTTATTAGCGGCCAGGAATAATTCCTTCCTTCTATTCCAAGAGCACCAAAAACAGTTAATTTCACCCTTCTTGGTTTTCTTTAGAATATCAGTTTTAATTATTTTATACTCTACATTGAGTTTCTTGAAATATTTTTCTAACTTTACAGAGATGGATTTAGGATAACCCGTGTCAATGTGTATAGCAATAAGGTTATACTTGATCGGCACAAACGCCTGGCGGTCAATTAACAGCCGCAATAAAGTTAGGCTGTCTTTACCGCCTGAAACGGCGACTGCGATCTTATCATCGGGGGCAAGCATTTTATAATCCACAATCGCCTTGCCCATGCCCTTAGAGATATAATATTCGCTACCCTGTAATGTCATGTTATAAATAATCAGTGGGAGCTTTTAAAATAATCTTCAAATTTAGAGCATCAGCTATTTTTTTAAGCGTCCTTAAGGATATGTTTACATACCCTTGCTCAACGAAAGAAATTGACTGTTGAGATAATCCTGCTTTCTTGGCTAGTTCTACTTGTGTTAAACCGCTCTTTTGCCTGACCTCCTTGATTTGATCGCATATTATCTTTATTTCAGAGTCAACGCGAAGCGGCCTTTCTTTTATCTCCGTAAACCCCTTAATATTTAAATTTTTTTTAACAGCCCTATAAATTTCGTCCCAAAAGATGATGCGGGTATCATTCCATTTATTTTCTCTCATCCTCAGCTTTATCTTTGACCAATTCCTAGCAAAAACTTCCCGGTTTAGGTAATTATTAAAAACCTCCTTAGGCTTATTAGTCCTTGCCAGCAACAAAGATGAAAACTCAATGAACCTGGGATTAAGCTCATCTCTTAGTATCCCCCTGGCTTCCTCTATTCTAATTTTTTTATCCCAAAAAATAACAGTATTATCTTCCATATATATCCTATATCTCTCCTGCTACTATTTTTTCTACCTCATTTTTAAAATGACGCTCCATCTCTGAAAATTCTACTTTTTTGTCCGTAATAATTTCCAACAATCCGGTTTTCATCGCAAACCTGTCATAAGTCCTAAACCATACAATTATACTTTCTTTTTGAGGCTGTTGACAAAACTCGTTAACAAAATTTGACAACGGCATAAAGGTTTTTGACAAGAAGTACAAATCAAAAAAATCTTTTGCTTCCTGCCTGCCACCGGCAAACGAACTTCTTCCGACAGAATCTACGGTGGCGATACTGCCGCAAGCAGTTAGTATTTTGCGAAAATAAATATCCTCAATCGCGAGAATTGGCGCTCCATCAATATTCTTCAATGGCTTCAATAGCTTATAAACATCTTCCACAAAATCAATTTTTAACGAACTATCATCGCCTACTTTAAGAGAATAGACCATCATTCTTGCAAAACCCTGCCTATTTTGCTCAGCCAATAGTTCTACTTCTAATCCCATGTCCTTAGAGAGCGCAGAGATTATTTCTTCTATATTAGCTCTGGAGAAATCTTTTGTAAAAAAATCCAGATCATAAGATTCCCTGTGCTTAAAATAAAATAAGGATAGGGCAGTTCCCCCTGCTAAATAAAAATTCCCTAATTTATTTGCCAGTTTTTTTAGAGTTTTATCGCGTACTTCTATTATTTTGTCCACAAATGAAGTATACATAAAAAAGTTGATATTGTCAAGATAATACTAATGCTGCTTGTATTATGCTTCTTTAATCAACTTTTTGATGTATTAACAACTTTATCCAATTTTTTCGGGGGAAGATCAAATCTCGAGTTTACCTACCGGAAGCAAAAGATGGAGATCAATCCCTTCCTGAATCCACAACCATCTTTCGGATTTGTTGATTTACCGGATGTGCAAGTAATTCCTCAAGGCTAAGCGGAAGCCGCAGGGACCAGTTTTTCGGGCTAATCGTACCCGGGACATTGATCCGATATTGATAGGGATCCCCCTTAAATAAGTCCGCCAAGCCTAAATAATCCCTTATGGAATTAATACAAAATATTGCCCGAGAATCTAAAATAAATTGAATTACCTTGGCTAATAGTTCCTCACTAGCGGCCTCCGTCATCGCACCAGAACAACCTAAAATTTTCCAAAGTTTTTCTTTCTCGGCAAAACTATTCTGATAAAACTCAATAAAATCCCCTACCTCTTCTCTTCTTTTGCCCAGCTCCAAAAGCAACTTATCTATACAATCAATCTCCTTTTTCCAACGCAGGCGTCCATGGAAAGAAAGGGTCATATCGAAGAGCTTTAAACTCACCCTGGCAAAATCAATTTTTCGTTCATTGCACTTTCTCATAAATAAACCCTGATCAACTGTACCAGCCTCATACTGCCACCAGGACTTCCAATTAGTCGTATCATGAGTTGAAAGCATGGCCACTGCAAGCTGCCGATATTCCTGGGGCCCAAGAAAATCATGACGGATATTCCAATCTTTTACCCAACGCTGCACATCATTTCCGCAAATACCAAATTCCAGTAAGGCATCAGTACAGCATTTCGGAATTACACCTAAGTCTTCTGCGCAAAGCAACATTCTGGTATTCTGTACCAAAACGCTTAAGATCTTATGGCCATGCTCATCCCAAAGCTGCTCATCAAGCGGATCAAAAACTCCGTTTAACCCCTGATTCTCCTGTGGGTCATTATAAGGTATGCTCCAAATACGAAAAATCCCAACCACATGGTCAATTCGCAAAATATTATAAAACTCCTGCGCGTATTTTAATTTCTCTTTTATGTAGCGATAATTATCCCTGGCGATCGCCTCCCAATTATAAGTAGGCATTCCCCAACGCTGCCCTAGAGCCGCATACATATCCGGAGGGGCTCCGGCGGCAAAATCCAGCTTGAAAAATTCTAAATGGCTCCAGACATCCGCGCTATCCCGGGAAACCAGAACCGGTAAATCGCCTTTAATTAAAATATTATTGGCGGCGGCATGAGCGCTGGCTTCTTTAAACTGCTTGAAAAGAATCCACTGCAGCCACATCTGAAAAGCTATTTTCTCGATATTATCCTGCTGGAACTGCCGTAACGCCTCCGGCTGACGGTTTTTAAAACTCTGCTCCCATTCATACCAAGGCTTACCCTGATGGTGATCCTTTAACACTTTAAAAAGAGCAAAATCAGGCAGCCAATAAGCATTCTTTTGTTGGAATTCTTCAAAATCAAAAGCCTCGGTTAAATCCGCCTCCAGATAAACCTCCCAAAGTAATTGCAGTTTTTCTGTTTTTAACGCATAGTCAACATAATTAGCATCCGGGAAAGAAGATTTAAATTTTTTGTCGGAAATTTCAGGAAAATCTTTTAAGCAGATATAAACCGGCTCCAGAGCAAAAGAGCTCAAAGCATCATAAGGACAAAAAAGCTCTCCGACTTCATTCATCGGTAGAAGCTGAATAATAGAATTGGCGGTTAATTTTGCCCAATCAATAATCAACTTTAAATCACCCAGATCTCCCACACCATAACTATTATTTGAATGGACAGTAAACAGCGGAATTAATACACCGGCGCGCTTTTTAAAACCAATATTCTTCCAATTAGTGTTGGATATACTTTTAGAGAGGAGATCTTGAAGGTTAGACTCAGGCATATCTTAAATTATCTTAAGGGTAGGATTAACTGAATTATTCTATTTCCCCAAAATAAAGACACTAGAGCTGCTATGGAGAGAAATGGGCCATAGGGTATAGTATGATCTTTTTTAGTAATTAAGTTTATAATCCCAGGCACCATACCTAGAAACGGTGCCAGGAAGAAGGTTAAAATAACCATCTGCCAACCCATAAACGCACCAATCATCGCCAGCAGCTCTACATCACCGAACCCCATAGATTCCTTCTCTCCGTTAATCGCCGGTTTCTTAAGTAGTTTAAAATAAACCCAGTTAAAAAGCACTCCGGTGGCATAAATAATCCCCCCGCCGACAATTATTCCTAATGCGGATTTGGCCATCGGAGAAAAAGTAAATTTTAAGGGACTAAAACTAAAACCGGTCACAGAAACCATGATAAAACCAACAATCATGCCTCCTACGCATACCTCTTCGGGAATAACCCGAAGCGGAATATCCACAAAAGTAGCGATCATTAAACACCAAAGCATAACCATATATAAAAAGAATTCATAATTTAAGCCAAAACGGTTAAAAAGCGCCACCATCAAGAGGGCGGTTAATAGTTCAACCAAAGGATAGCGCAAAGAAATCTTTCCCTGGCAAAAACGGCACCTGCCTTTAAGTAACAGGAAACTTATAAAAGGAATGTTGTCATAACCCGGTATTCTCTTCTGGCATTTCGGGCAATGCGAGCGCGGCCAAACTACGGATTCGCCTTTAGGCATGCGATGGATACAGACGTTTAAAAAACTGCCCACAATAGAACCAAAAATAAAAACAATTATCTTGGCAATCATTTCCTCATCACTCCTTTCAAAAGCGCCCTTTTCATAATATTAACCGGAGCAGTCCTGCCGCTAAAATGTTTAAAAGCAAAAACCCCCTGGTATAAAAGCATCCCCAGGCCATTGGAAAAATTTAAATTGCGTTCTTTAGCTAAAGAGATTAACTTTGTCTGAAGCGGACTGTAAATAAGATCATAGACAAACAACCCGGCATGCAGATCTCCAGGAGCAACCAGGCAGGGATCTGTCTGACGCATCCCAACCGGTGAGGCATTAATCAATAGATCCTTATCCGGTATCTCTAAATCTTCAAAGCGGCTAGCCACGTCAAATTTAGTTTTTGGAAAACTGGAATTTAATTTCTTAAAGAGGCTCAGGCTTTTAAATTTATCAATATCATAAATGCAAAGCTGAGAAATTTTCATCTTAGCCAAAGCAAAACAGACTGCCTTAGCCGCTCCCCCTGCTCCGATTAAGGCTACTTTCTTAGGCTTAAGTTTTAAGTCTTTAAGATGCGCCATAAACCCCAGGTAATCCGTATTAAAACCTTTTAATTTTCCGCCCTTATCCACGACCACAGTATTAGCTGCGCCAATTTCCTTTACACCCGAAGATTTGCTGGCAAGAAACCTGATAATTTCTTCTTTGTAAGGATGGGTAACATTGAAACCGCAGATATTTTTCTTCTTTAAATCATGCAAGAAACCCCGCAGCTGATCGGGTTTTAACTGGAATAATTCATATTTAGCTTTTATTTTTAGCGCAGAGAATGCAGCATTGTGCATACAAGGAGAAAGGCTATGCTTGATAGGAAAACCTACTAAACCGTAAAGTTTCGGCTTTAAGGTCATTTAGTTTCGAGTTTGTTAACGGCATCAATGTATGCCTTGACCGCCGCTTCCACAATATCCGTGCTTGAGCCACGGCCGCTTACGATTAAGCCAGAAGCCTTTAACTTAAGGCTCACTTGGCCCAAGGCATCCTTGCCAGAGGTAACTGCTTCCAGACGAAAATCTTCCAGCTGTGCCTTAAAATTAGTAATTTTATCCAGGGCTTTAAAACAGGCGTCTACCGGGCCATCGCCAGAAGAAACTTCAGATATATTTTTACCGCCTTTAATCAATACAACCTGGGCTTTTGGCTTAATCTTGGTGCCGGAATTAATTTCAAAACTATTCAGCTTCCAGATAGGCTTGGCGACGCGGATTTCATCATCGACAATTGCTCTTAGATCATCATCAAAAATATCCTTTTTCTTGTCGGATAAATCTTTAAAACGGTCAAAGGCTTTATCAACCTGATCCTTGTTTAAATGGAAACCTATTTTTTTTAATCTTTCATTAAAAGCATGCCTGCCGGAATGTTTGCCCAAAACCATTCCCTCTACGAGGAAACCTACATCTTCTCCGCGGATAATTTCATAAGTAGAACGCTCTTTAAGTACACCATCCTGATGAATGCCAGACTCATGCCTGAAGGCATTACCTCCGACGATAGCTTTATTAGGAGCAACTACAAAACCGGTGAGCTTGCTTACCAGGCGGCTAGCTTTATAAATATTCTTTTTATTTATACCAGTTTTTAAGCCGGAATATATATCTTTGCGCGTATCTATACTCATTACGATTTCTTCAAGAGAAGCATTTCCGGCGCGCTCTCCTATGCCATTAATAGTGCATTCTACCTGCCGGGCGCCGTTCTTGATCGCCGACAAAGAATTAGCTACCGCCAGGCCTAAATCATTATGACAATGCACAGAGATAACTGCCTTATCAATATTAGGCACGTTTTCCTTAATTGCTCTAACTAGCCGGCCATATTCTTCGGGCTCAGTGTAACCTACCGTATCCGGAATATTAACGGTCGTTGCTCCGGCTTTAATTACCGCTTCAATCACCTGAAAAAGAAAATCTTTCTGGGTGCGCGTTGCATCCTCCGGAGAGAATTCAATATCAGAACAAAATTTTTTGGCATAGCTTACTGACTCTACAGCCAGCCGAATAATTTCACCTTCAGCTTTCTTTAACTTATATTGCATATGTATTTTTGATGTCGCCAAAAATACATGGATACGCGGCCTCCTGGCAAGCTTGGTTGCCTCTACCGCAGCATCAATATCTTTTTTGATTGCCCGGGCAAGGCCACAGATAACCGGAAGTTTGATGGTTCTAGCTATTGCCTGCACTGCCGCAAAATCACCTTTAGAAGAGATGGGGAAACCTGCCTCAATCACATCCACGCCCAGTTTTTCAAGGGAAAAAGCAATCTCCAGCTTCTGCTGCGGATTTAAAGACGCACCCGGGGCCTGCTCCCCATCCCTTAATGTTGTGTCAAAAATTATTATCTTTTCCATTTTTTTAACCCTACCTAAAATAGTAAATTGCGGTTTCAAGCTTACGCGGGTAACGCGGGAGATGCCTCGAAGCCAAATTTGGCAAGAGGCGCTCCCGCGGCAGGCCCCGCGAAATCTGATCTCAATTTACTATTTTTACTTCTTCATCCAGGGCATCATCTCGCGAAGACTTTTACCCACTTTTTCAATGAGATGATCATCCCCGGCTTTGATTAAACTATCAAAATTCTTGCGTCCGGTTTCATTCTCTTTAATCCACTCTCTGGCGAATTTTCCGGATTTAATTTCCTTAAGAATCTTTTGCATTTCCTTGCGTGTTTTTTGCGTGATAATTCTGGGCCCGCGGGTTAGGTCACCGTAACAGGCAGTATTAGAAACCCCCCGGCGCATTCCCGAGATACCGCGCTCCTGAATAAGATCAGTAATCAATTTTAACTCATGCAAAACCTCAAAATAAGCAATCTCCGGCTGATAACCGGCGTCAATCAAAGTATCAAAACCAGCCTTAATCAATTCACTTACTCCGCCGCAAAGCACTGCCTGTTCGCCAAAGAGATCAGTTTCCGTTTCCTCATCAAAGGTAGTTTCGATTACCCCGGCGGTGGTAGCTTTAAGCCCCTTGGCATAAGCTAAGGCTAAATCTTTAGCCTGGCCGCTGGCATCCTGGTAAATAGCAATTAATGCGGGCACGCCCTTGCCTTCTTCATACATCTTTCTCACTAATGCGCCCGGGCCCTTTGGAGCAACCATAAACACATCTACATTTTTCGGAGGCTTAATCTGTTTAAAACGAATATTAAACCCATGCGAAAAACAAAGCGCTTTACCTTTCTTTAAATTCGGCTTAATCGACTCCTGATAAACCTTAGACTGCACATGATCCTGAGTAAGAATCTGAATGATGTCCGCCGACTTGGCTGCCTGGTCTGCGCTTACGGGAACAAAACCGTCCTTTTTGGCCTGTTCGAAATTAGCCGTCCCCTCCATCTCTGAAACCACTACCCTTATTCCTGAATCACGCAGGCATAATGACTGGCCACGGCCTTGGATACCATAACCAATAATTGCCACCGTCTTATCCTTTAATAAATTTAAATCCGCATCGCAATCATAATAAATCTTAGCCATTGCTAAACCTCCCTTTAATTACTGATTGCCAGTTTTCCTGTTCTCACTAACTCTTTAATCCCGAATTTATTCAATTCTTCCAAAAGCTCATTGATCTGATGCTGATCACCCACCGCCTCAATAATTGCAGTATCCGCCTTGTGATGAATAATCTTGCCCACAAATTTATTAAAAATTGCCTCAAGGCGAGGCTTATCTTTTGCCAGGAAATTTATTTTTGCCAAAACCAGTTCGCGGTCAAGATGATCTTTCTTGGTAAAATCCGTAACCGTAATCACATCGATTAATTTATTCAACTGCTTGTTAATTTGCTCCATGACCTTTTCGTCTTTGGCTTCCACCACAATGGTCATATAGGATATCGCCGGGTCAAAGGTTTCAGAAACTGCCAAGGAGGCAATATTATAACCCCGCGCGCTAAATAGCCCGGCCACCCGCGCTAAAACTCCGAATTTATTCTCCACTAATACTGCTATCGTATGCCGCATCATGCCAACCCTTCAATCATCTTGTTAATCGCCTGGCCCGCCGGAACCATCGGATAAACATTTTCTTCCGGTTCAATACGAAAATCTATAAAAACTGTATTCTGGGTCTGGATTGCTTTTTGCAGCGCAGCGCGCACTTCGGATTTCTTAGTTACCAGCATCCCAACCGCCCCATAACTTTGAGCCAGTAAAACATAATCCGGGCTGGTAATCGGCGTATAAGAATAGCGTTTCTTATAAAATAACTCCTGCCACTGCCTAACCATACCTAAGAAACCATTGTTAAATATCAACACCTTCACGTTGATTTTATTGGCCACACAAGTAGCCAGCTCCTGAATATTCATCTGAATCGAACCATCTCCGGCAATATTAAAAACTTCTTTTTCAGGACACCCCAGTTTTGCTCCCATGGCCGCCGGGAATCCAAACCCCATGGTGCCCAACCCGCCGCTAGATATAAATGTGCGCGGGGTTAAATACTGATACCATTGGCATGCCCACATCTGGTTCTGGCCTACCTCAGTACAAATTATGGCGTCACCTTTAGTTAGCTCCCAGAGTTGCTGGAGTATATACTGGGGCTTAAGCATCGCGCTATCATCTTTATAAGTTAACGGATGCTTTTTCTTCCAATCCTCTACCGTCACAAGCCACTGCGCAGTATCCGGAAGCTTCTTAATTTCAGTAATGAGTTGTTTGAGAATATTTTTGGCATCTCCCACTATCGGGACATCTGCCCGGATATTCTTACTAATCGATGAAGGATCAATATCAATATGAATAACTTTTGCCCCGGGGGCAAAATCGTCCAGCCTTCCGGTTACCCGGTCATCAAAACGCGCTCCCACGGCAATAATTAAATCTGATTGCATGACCGCGTGATTGGCGTAAGCCGTGCCATGCATTCCCAACATACCTAAAAATAACTTATGCCTGCCAGAAAAACCACCCAACCCCATAAAAGTAGTGGTTACCGGAGCTTGAATCTTTTCCGCTAATTCTTTTAATTCCAGATGCGCGCCGGAAGTAATCACTCCGCCGCCAGCATAGATAATCGGTTTCTTGGCGCCAGAGATTAATTTTGCCGCTTTCTTAATCTGCCCGGGATGACCGAAATAAGTCGGCTGATAACTGCGTATAGTTATCTTTTCCGGCCAGATAAATTCTGTATCTGCCCGCTGCACATCCAAAGGAATGTCAACTAGCACTGGGCCGGGACGTCCGCTGGAAGCGATATAGAAGGCCTCCGCGATAGTGCGCGCCAGATCTTTTACATCTTTAACTAAGAAATTATGTTTGGTTACCGGACGGGTAATCCCTGTAACATCAGCTTCCTGGAAAGCATCATTACCGATAAGCTGCGTGCCGACCTGGCCGGTAATCGCCACCATCGGAATGGAATCCATATAAGCAGTAGCAATTCCGGTGACCAGATTCGTTGCTCCCGGACCGCTGGTTGCCAGGCAAACCCCCACCTTACCGGTGGCGCGGGAGAATCCATCAGCAGCATGAGCTGCACCCTGCTCATGACGCGTTAAAATAAATTTAATATCAAAATCATAAAGCTGATCAAAAATAGGCAGGACCTGGCCTCCGGGATAACCAAAGATTACCTCGATACCTTCGCGTTTTAAAGACTCTAATAATATCCTGGCACCGATCATTTTAGCTTAATATTGCTCCCTTATCTGCTGAACTCACTAATCTAGAATAACGGGATAAATACCCGGTTTTAATTTTGGGCTCCACACTTTTCCAATGCTTAAATCTTTTTTCTATTTCAACCTTACTTAATTTAACTTCCAGCTTACGATTTGGGATATCAATATTTATTGTATCACCATCTTTAATAATTGCAATTGTCCCGCCTGCTGAAGCTTCCGGAGAAATATGACCGATACAGGGGCCTTTAGTCCCCCCTGAAAAACGACCATCGGTAATTAAAGCCACTGAATCCTCCAGGCCCAAACCCACAATGGCCGCGGTTGGCGCCAGCATCTCACGCATTCCCGGCCCGCCTGAGGGGCCCTCATAACGGATAACAATACAATCACCTTTTTTTATTTTATTGCTCATAATCGCCTGCATGGCTTGCTCTTCACGATTAAATACCCGGGCACGGCCAACAAACTGCATCATCTTGGCGCTGACCCCAGACTGCTTGACCACTGCTCCATTGGGCGCAAGGTTGCCGTATAGAACCGCGATCCCACCCTGCTTATGATACGCTCGGTTTAACGGACGGATCACCTCGGAATCAAAAATAGTGGCACTATCCGCAATCTGGAACGTTTTCTGGCCGCTGGCATTTAAAGTATTATTTAATTTAGATTTTAATCTCTTTAATACTGCCGGAATACCTCCGGCATATTCAAGATCTTCCATAAAATACTCGCCGGCCGGCTCAATAGCCGTAATATGCGGCACAGTCTTACTTATTCTGTCAAAAGTCTTTAAATCCAAATCTATACCTGCCTCATGAGCAATACTCATCAAATGCAGAACCGTATTGCTTGAGCCGCCTAATGCCATATCTACTACGATGGCATTCTCTAGAGATTTCGCCGTGATAATATCGCGCGGTTTAATATTCTGCTTGACCAACTTCACAATCTGCTCTCCACTGGCTTGGGCGATCCGGCGTTTTTTGGCAGAACCCGCTAGCGCCGTGCCACAACCAGGAATAGACATGCCCATGGTTTCGGTAAGACAAGCCATAGTATTAGCAGTATATAACCCCTGGCATGATCCTTGCCCCGGACAAGCCTCCATCTCTAAGCAGGATAATTCCTGCAGGGAAATATCACCTTTTTTTGCCCGAGCCATACCTTCGAATGTATCATGCACAAAAGCTAGTTTTCTTTTATTAAAACGCCCCGAGAGCATTGGCCCGGCCGTAACCATGATCGCCGGGATATTTAAACGCGCTACCCCCATCAGCATGCCCGGAGTAATTTTATCACAATTAGTCAGGCAGATAATTCCGTCTAATTGATGCGCGTTAGCTACTGTTTCAATAATATCAGCCACAATCTCACGCAGAGCCAAAGGATAACACATTCCCAAATGACCCATGGCTATTCCGTCACAAATACCCGGCACGCCGAATAAAAACGGCACCGCTCCTGCGTAACAGATCCCCCGCTCAATAAATCTCTCCAAGTCACGCATCCCGATATGTCCGGGAATAAGATCAGTAAATGATGTGGCCACGCCGATAAACGGCCGTCCTAAATCTTTTTTAGACAGGCCAGCGGCATATAAAAGCGCCCGATGCGGCACCCTATCCAAACCCTTTTTTATGGTATCTGAACGCATATTCTCTCCTCGCTAGGGACGGTTCTGGAAACAAAGGAAAAGTGTCCCTTTTTAGGGGACAGTTCTGCTTTAAGTTGAGAACCGTCCCTGATTCTAATTTTAATCGGCGCCTTCCCCATCATGCGGTACCGCCGCGGCATGCTGACGTTTACGCACAATCACTCTTTTTAAGGTAACATATTTATCAACTAAAGCCGCATTATTTACGGCATTAAGCTGTTTGAAAAGAAAATCGAATTTATTTTCGATCTGGCCGGCAATAGCATCGCGAACCAACTGCGGCAGGCTCATGATCTCTTTCTTGAACGGCCCCAATGCTTTCTTTCTGGTCTTATAAAAAAACTGCTCCTGGGTTTCCTCAGGCTTCGCCTCATTGGCAGCATTAACTTTGAGCCAATCATAAATTCTATTCTTTAAATCCGCAGGAAAATGTTTGGAATCAAAAATCATATTCTGAAACTGCGTCGCCAGATGTACCTCGCAAGCTTCGCATTCCGCAAACTTATGAAATGCCTCCTCCGGCAAAGTTGAGGCGCCATGCTGTACTGCGCCAGCCAAACCAAACTCTTTGCGGGCCAGCGCAGAAATATTTTTTAAAGTCTCAAAATCTAACTTTACCTGGGCAATTGAACCATCCGGCAAGACCACTCCGCCATGAGAAGTACCTGTCTGAATAGAAATCTTGCTGATTCCCACTAAACCTTTACGCAGGCGCTGCTTAAAACCAACCATGAATGCCCGCAAATCCTCAGGCGTAGAATTTTGATGCCCTACCTCGCCGATCTCTCCGCCTACCGAAACCGTTATACCTTTGGGCTCAATGCGGCGGATAAATTGCGTCAACTTGGCGCATACTTGGTAATTTAAATACTGCTGATCGCTTACTTTAGGCTTACTTAAATCTACCAGGGTTGAGGAATCAATGTCAATATTATAAAAACCCGCACAGATGGCTTCGGTAATTATTCCCTGTAGCGCCTCTATCTCCTTATCCGGATTCTCCTGGTATTTCTTCAGGTTAGCCTGAAAGTGATCGCCCTGAATAAATACCGGACCAGTATAATTTTCTTTGATTGCAGCAGCCAGGATTACCGCAGAATACTCAACCGGAGGCTGCGCAGTATAACCCATTTCAGATTTAGCAATTTCAAAGATAAAAGTCTTGGAGTTATTCTTTTTGCCCACTCTGAATATTGCCCGGGCCAAATCATAAGTTAAACTGCGGATATTGATTGCCGGCACAGTTGAGCCGCTGAACTCTTCTTTGCCCCGCGCCATATAGTAATCCTGAATACTGGAAGGATAAATCCCTTTCTTATAAGCAATATCGCAGATCTTCTTGGCCAATTTCTTTTTTAAAAGCACATCATCAGCCATAACTAAATTCGTCACAATTTTATCGATCTCCAGCGGCTTTCTTCCCATTTGTACTTATCTCCTTATTTATATATTGAAACTGTTATTATTTTTCTCGCTCACCTTACTCACTTAACACATTTAATACTTGTTCGTTACACTCACAAGTATTTCGCACAGTAAGTGCGCACTTGCCAATCCTATATGGCAAGGTGCGCTAAACTAAAACTAAAGGTGCTCAAGTTAAGATTTTAATTAATTTATAGAGATTCTCAATCTTCAATTCTTTTTTCTGTATGGCCGTCTCAAAATCAACTTCGACAATCAAACCCGCGGCTAATCCTAAAGCAATATCTTCTTTACCTGCAATTAAACAATCCACTGCCGCTTTACCAAGATTTAAAGCTAACTCCCGGCTAACCGCTGTCGGCCGGCCGCCTCTTTGCACATGGCCTAAAACCACTGTGCGCGTCTCCAGGCCGGTCATATCCGTTATTTGCCTGGCAATATCATTCGCCTTGCCTGCGCCTTCCGCAACCACAATAATCCAGCTCATTTTCCCAACCAGATTGCCATGGACTATATCATGACAAATTGCATCCAGATTAATTTCTCTTTCAGGAATAATTATATCTTCACACCCTCCGGCGAGGGCAACAGTTAAAGCAATAAATCCGGATTCCCTGCCCATCACTTCCACCACAAAAATCCGCTCCATGCTGGTAGCCGTATCGCGGATTTTATCAATAGCATCCAAAGCAGTATTGACTGCCGTATCCGTACCAATCGTATAATCTATACCGTTCACATCATTATCAATGGAAGCGGCGATTCCCACACAGGGGATATTAAATTTTTTATAAAATTCATGGGCGGCGGCAAAAGAACCATTACCACCGATAACCACTAAACCATCGATATTATTTTTTTTAATTGTCTCATAAGCCCGCTTCTGGCCTTCCTCAGTTCTAAACTCTGCACAACGCGCAGTCTTTAAAATTGTTCCGCCCTGGCCAATGATTCCCGATACAGAACGATGACTTAAAGGTTTTAGTTCTTCATTAATCAAGCCCCACCAGCCGCGAAAAACACCCATTACTTCTAGTTTCTGGCTAATCCCGTAACGCACAACAGAACGAATTGCCGAATTCATTCCCGGAGCATCTCCTCCAGCGGTTAACACCGCAATTCTCTTAATCGCCATACCAAACCTCCCTACATTCTATCTACTAACTACCTGCCTGCCGCCTGCCTGTCGGCAGTCAGGGCAGGCAGGCTATCTACTGCTTTTATGTACCCATCTCCCAGCTAGCTAAATATTTCTTCTGTTCCGCGGTTAGCACATCTATCTTTATCCCCATTGACTTAAGTTTAAGCCTGGAGATATTTTTATCGATATCTTCCGGAACCGTATAAACCTGTTTTTTCAATTTACGGTAATTCTTGGCCAAGTATCGCGCAGAAAAAGCCTGGTTAGCAAAAGACATATCCATCACGCTAGCCGGATGGCCTTCAGCGGCTGCCAAATTAATCAAACGGCCCTGGCTTAAAAGATAAATCTTGCGATTATTTTTTAAGGTATATTCATCAACAAAATCGCGAGTTGCCCGTTTAGATTTTGCAATTGCCTCTAAACCCGGGATATCAATTTCGACATTAAAATGTCCGGAGTTAGCTACGATTGCGCCATCCTTCATTAGACTAAAGTGCTCTTTTCGAATTACATTAATATCGCCGGTAACCGTAACAAAGATATCTCCGATCTTAGCGGCTTCGCGAAGAGGCATAACCTCAAAACCATCCATGGTCGCCTCTAAGGCCCGCAAAGGGTCAACCTCAATAACCACGACTTTAGCACCCATACCTTTTGCGCGCATGGCCGTGCCTTTACCGCACCAACCATAACCACAAACTACAAAAGTAGACCCGGCAATTAATTTATTCGTCGAGCGGATAATCCCGTCAAGCGTAGACTGGCCTGTGCCGTAACGATTATCAAAAAGATGCTTGGTTAAAGCATCATTAACCGCAATTATCGGGTAACGTAATTTTCCTTCTTGCGCCAAAGCCCGCAGTCGAATCACCCCGGTAGTAGTCTCCTCTGTACCGCCAATGATATTAGTATGCATTCGGGCGGGGCGCTGATGGATTGTACTTACCAGGTCTGCGCCGTCATCCATGGTAATATCCGGCTTAATGGCTAATGCCGATTTCATATGTACATAATAAGTTTTAGTATCCTCACCTTTAATCGCAAAAACCGCCACCTTTAAATCTTTTACTAAAGAAGCAGCCGCATCATCTTGAGTAGAAAGCGGATTAGATGCACACAGATAAACATCTGCACCGCCGGATTTTAAAACATCCACCAACACTGCGGTTTCAGTAGTAACATGTAAACAGCAAGCGACCTTAAGGCCGGCTAAAGGCTTCTCTTTAGAAAATCTCTGCTTAATTAAATCCAAAACAGGCATATTTTTGGCTGCCCATTCAATTCTTAAAGCACCTTTTTTTGCTAACTTTATATCCTTAATGTCATATCGCATATATTCCCCTTATTTTAAAATTCTGTCATTGACGACCTTCTATATTCTTGCCGCTTGTCTTTTTAAGCTCTCTACTTTATCCAGCTTCTCCCAGTAGAATTCCGGCTCTGGTCTTCCAAAATGACCATAGCTGGCAGTTTTTCTGTAGATAGGCCGGCGTAATTTCAATGATTCGATAATTCCTTTAGGGGTAAGCTCGAAATTCTGCCGGATCAGCTTCACTAAAGCCTCCTCTGGAAGAACAGAAGCCCCCTCGGTTTTGACCATCACCGATAAAGGCTCCGCCCGGCCGATAACATAAGCCAGCTGAATAAGGCATTCTTCCGCCAGGCCTGCCCCCACAATATTCTTGGCAATATAACGGCACATATACGCTGCGGAGCGATCAACCTTAGTCGGATCCTTACCCGAGAATGCCCCGCCCCCATGAGCCACTGCTCCACCATAAGTATCCACAATTATTTTTCTCCCCGTCATGCCGGTATCAGATTGGGGACCACCCACAACAAATTTTCCCGTCTGATTAACAAAATACTTGGTATTCTTGTCTGCCCAACCTTTAAGGATGGGACCGGCAACCTGGCGAATAATCTCCTGACGAGATTTTTCAGTAATGCGCTTGCCGCTTTTATCCAAAATATCAACAGTATGCTGAGAAGCTAAAACCACGGAATCCACACGCACGGGCTTTCCATTGTCGTACTCAACAGTTACCTGGGTCTTTCCGTCCGGGCCGAGGTATTTTAAAATCTTTTCTTTACGCACGGCGGTTAAACGCATAGCTAATTTTTGCGCCAACATTAAAGCCAGCGGCATCAATTCCTTGGTCTCCTTACAAGCATAACCAAACATCATACCCTGATCCCCCGCTCCGCCGGTATCCACGCCTTGTGATATATCCGGAGACTGGGCATGAATAGCATTAAGAATGGCGCAGGTATGAAAATCAAAACCGTATTTAGGATTGTCATAACCGATCTCTTCGATTATTTTCCTGCTTATTTCATGCACATCGATAAAACCACGGGTAGTAATCTCGCCGCCGACAATTAAAAGCCCCATGGTGACATAAGTTTCGCAGGCTACGCGCGAATAAATATCGTTCTTTAGACAAGCATCCAAGACCCCGTCTGAAATCTGATCGCACAACTTATCCGGATGCCCTTCGGTTACCGACTCTGAAGTAAAATAATGCTTCTGCACGACCATGACTCCTCCTCATTTTTCCCCGCCTCCGGCGCTTGGGGAAAAATGACCCTAAAGCTCCTGCGAGGGGGAAGATTATTTGACAAATATTTCTTTTGCCGCGTTTAAATATTTATAATCGCCGATGTCAAACCAAGAACCGCTAAATACGTATCCATAAACATCCACCTTGTCTTTTAACCAAGCGATATAACTTCCGGTGGAATCGGCTTTTCTTTTTTCATCCTGCATATAGGCGTTAATCAAATTTAAATAATTTTTTGATATATAATACAAACACATCGCTACCAGGTTTGACTCCGGATGTTTCGGCTTCTCCTTAAAACTAATTACTCTGTTTAACTTATCCAACTTAACCACGCCGTAACGGCTGGCATCTTTTTTCCGCTTTAATCTATACAAGCCCAGGCTGGTGGAGGCAACATTTTTCTTAGAAACATCCAAAAATCCTTGCAGAGAACCGCTGAATAAGTTATCACCACCGACCACTAAGAGATCCTCTTGAACCTTCTTCTTTTTAATCACAAAATTTATATCTCCGATCGCCCCTAACCTGTCCTGATTATTCTTAGTCAGATCATCGACCAAAGTAATCTTCTTAGGCGACTTTACTGTTTTGGCCCACTTTCTAAAATCTGATATAAATTTACTATTGGTTACGATATAGATCTCATTAATACCGCCAACTAACCCCAATTTATCAACGATATAATTTATAATCGGCCTGCCTTTTACCTCTAAAAGCGGCTTAGGATATTTTTTAGTTAAGGGATAAAGCCTGGTAGCATATCCGGCAGCTAAAATTAACGCCTTCACCCAGCACCTTCTTTCTTATTTAATTCATCAAACCATATGGCTTCAATAGTTAAATATTTAGAAGTTGCGGGATTCACTTTATTTTAGAATCTGGGCTAATCTATTTTGCGCAAATTCTTCGACTTCTTTACCCGTTGAAAGTTTCATCGCCTGCACGGCCAATTCCTGCGTAGCCTTAAAACCTACGGCGCGAATTACGTACTTTAATTCCGGAATCACCTGCGGAGGTAAACTAAACTCATCTAAACCTAAACCCAAAAGAATAAGCGCCAAAGACGGTTCCCCTGCCATCTCTCCGCACATGGCTACCTTGATTTTAGCCTGATGCGCTGCATCAATAATATTCTTAATCAATCTTAAAACTGCCGGATGCGCCGGATCATAAAGATAGGCAACTTTCTCATTACTGCGGTCAACTGCCAGGGAGTATTGAATTAAATCATTGGTCCCGATACTAAAGAAATCGGCTTCTTTAGCCAATATATCCGCAGTCATTGCCGCTGAAGGAACCTCCACCATTACCCCCACCTTAATTTTATCATTAAACTTCAAACCGCTCTGTCTAAGCTCCGCTTTAGCTTCACCAAGAAGCTGATTTGCCTGCCGTAACTCCTCAACCCCGGAGATCATCGGATACATTAGCTTAAGATTCCCATGCACTGAAGCCCTAAGGATAGCGCGTAGCTGTAACTTAAATATATCCGGACGCGCTAAACAAAATCTAATCGCCCTCCACCCTAAAAACGGCTGCATTTCATACGGAATTTTAAATTGCGATAGGAATTTATCTCCACCTATATCCAGGGTGCGAATGACCACCGAATACGGATTCATCTCTTCAGCCACATACTTATAAGCCTGATAATGCTCCTCTTCACTGGGAGAATCCTTGCGATTCATATAAAAAAACTCTGTGCGGTAAAGCCCGATTCCCTGGCCTCCGTGCAACTTGGCGCTTGGCACCTCATCCGGAAATTCAATATTCGCATTAATCAAAATTGTCCTGCCATCGGTAGTAACTGCCGATAAATCTTTAACCGTCAGAAACTTATCCGCAATACCTTTTAACTTTTCAAGTTTCGCCTGATAGCTCCTAAGCGTTTCCTCATCGGGATCAATAATCACGATCCCCATGCTGCCATCAACGATCAGTATATCTCCCGGGTTAACTTTGGAGGTGACTCCTTCCAACCCTACGACTGCGGGTATCTCCAGGGATTTAGCCATAATCGCGGTATGCGAAGTCTTACCGCCAATATCCGTAACAAAAGCAGCGATATTCTTGGTATGCATTGCCACGGTGTCCGAAGGAGAGATATCATGCGCCACAATAATTGCCCTGCCTCCGACATCATCTAAACCCTTCTTCTTTGTCCCCAGAAGATTCCTTAATATCCTTTTACCGACATCGTTAATATCCGCAGCGCGTTCCTTAAGGTATTCATCCTCGATTTTCAAAAACACACCGATATATTTCTTTAAAACCTCGGAAAAAATATACGCAACATTAAGCTGTTCTTTTTTAAGGCGACTGATCACCTCTTCGATGAGCATCCGGTCTTCGAGAACCAACAGGTGCGCATCAAAAATCTGCGCCTCCGCCTGGCCCATATCCGAACTAATCCTTTTTTGCAGTTCAATAATCTCACGGCGAGTTTGAATCAGCGCTTCTTCAAAGAGTTGAATCTGCACGGGAATGTCTGTCCAGTTGATCGCTTCGCGTAAGACGACAAACTCCTCTTTCCCCAGCATATAAGCCGATCCGATACTGATACCACTTGCAGCGGCAATTCCTTTTAGTTGAATCATAGCTCTTCCTCGCTACTAATTAGCTTTTCCAACTCTACCAACGCCTGCTCGGCGTCCGAACCGTCTACCTCAACAACAATCAAACTATCCTTCTCTGCTCCAAGCATAAGAATACCCATGATCGATTTACCATTAACCTCTTCGTCATCATGACGCACGGTAATCCGCGCATCGAATTTATTAGCTATCTGCACAAATACAGCAGCCGGCCGCGCATGTAAACCCTGTTTATTTTTTACAATTAATTCTTTTTTAATTAAAGGCATGTTATATCTCTTCAATAAAACTTAAAATAATTTTGGCTAACTTTTCCGCGTCATGGCGGATTACTCCGTCGGCAATCATGCTGAAATCTTCCTCGACTACCCGTACCCCAAGATTCTCAATCTTCTTGCGGTCATTAACCACCAAAAGCGAATTATCCTGGGAGTAACGCTTTAAGATCTCGCTAGGCACCTCACCATTATTCACCACGCAGTAATCCAGAATCTGTTCATGGCTGTGCTTCAGAAGAGCTTTAATATGATCAGAAACGCTATAGCCATCGGTTTCCCCCGGTTGAGTCATCACATTGCAAACATAAACTTTTATGGCTTCCGATTTTGCGATCTCTTCAGTAATCTCTTTAACTAATAAGTTCGGAATTATACTAGTGTACAAGGAACCCGGGCCCAAAACAATGATCTGCGCTTCTTTAATTGCCTTTAAGGCATCCGGCGTAGCCAATGGCTGTTCGGGAGTAAGGCTAACCCTGTTAATCGACTTTCTGGCCCTGGGAATTTGATCTTCTCCTACAACCATTGAGCCATCTGAATAATGTGCCACCAACGTTACGTCTCCCAATGTCGAAGGGATAACCTGGCCCCGTAAAGCTAAAACCTTACTGGTCTCCTTAATCGCCTTTTCAAAATCACCGGTCAAACGCGTCATTACCGTAATAAAAAGATTACCGAAGGAGTGCCCGGAAAACTCTGAATTCGCATCAAATCGAAATTGAAAAAGATCACGCATCAATGTTGGAGCATCAGCCAGGGCCACCAAACAGTTACGTATATCACCGGGAGGTAAAACATCAAACTGTTGTCTAAGCCTGCCGCTGGAGCCCCCGCTATCCGCCACCGTAACTACTGCAGAAATATTGGACGTATAATTTTTTAAACCGCTTAAAAGAACAGATAGCCCTGTGCCACCGCCTACGGTAACGATACGCGGCCCACGGCTTAACTGCTTTTTTTGATACAAAATATCAATTAACTCTGTACCCCTGGATGATGGAATAAATATAGCAATAAAAGAACGCATCATCCGCTTGACGCCCAGAATTAAAATTATAATTCCGGAGATTACAATCAGAGCATCCAAAATTTGAATCAACCAGAATTCTTCACTACGTAAATTAGCCGTACCTAAAATTAAAAGTATGACACCAAAAGCACTCAAAGCCACCCAGCGCTTAATCCCTATGCCCGGATAAAACCATTTTAGAATATCGGCAGAATCAGCTTTCATTTTATAAAACTATCTTCTAAAATTATATGGCAAAAAATGATTAAATCTTCTTCTCATCTTCCTGCGTGATAACCTTAATTACGGATTTTTCATCCATACAGGTTCGTAAGATATCACGGAAGTATTTATCCTTTAAGAGACGTGATATTCTGGCTAAGGCCTTAAGATGCGGGCCGGCGGAATCCTGCGGGGCAACCAGTAAAAAGAAAATATAAGCTAATTCGCCATCCAGGGAATCAAAATCCACGCCCTTTTTGGAAAGGCCAAAAGCGACCACTAGCTTATCCACACAATCGCACTTTGCATGCGGTATGGCTATGCCTTGACCGATGGCCGTTGATCCCAAGGCTTCTCTGGACATCAGCGCGTCAATGAGCTTATTACGATTACGTTTTTCTACATCAGAAGCTTCAATTAATAAATCCACCATTTCTTTAATCACGTCTTCCTTGCTGGTGGATTTTATATCAGTGAGAATAGCCTTCTTCGAGAGAAAATCCATTATCTGCATTTGCTGCTCCTTTTTAAATGATTTAATCCGCCAATCTTTATGGCGGAGGAATACATGTGTTATATTTCAATGGAGCGGCGGACGGGATTTGAACCCGTGACATCCTGCTTGGCAAGCAGGCATTCTACCGCTGAATTACCGCCGCATAAAATTTTATTTCCGAGTATTGTAAAAATTTTTTAAAAAACAAAAAATTTTTATGGGCGGAAGAGGATTTGAACCTCCAAGGCATTGCTGCCACGAGGTTCTAAGCCTCGCGTGTCTGCCAGTTGCACCATCCGCCCGTCTCGCTACCTAATAAAATCCTGGTTTTCTCAAATTTTCTATTCAAGAAAACAGTTGATTTATTATAAATCCTTTTTAGTAATTTAATCGAGCTGTGCTTATAGTAAATTAATTCAAAAACTCTTGGAATAGTTCCAATCTTTCCGCTTAAAGAAAGCAAGTTATAAATCTTACTTTTTAACCAAATTAGAAAATCCTTGCTTGCTGAACAAAATTTTACTCTTATTTGTGGATGCTTGCTTTCTAGATGCTTAAATGAGGTTACGCAGCCATCTCCATCCAGTAAACCTCTTAAGAAATCGAAAAAGTACTTATTTGGAATTTTAAGAGTCCCAATAGTTTTGCTTTTATTTGCAGTTATACCGATATTATTAAGCCAACGATACAACTTTACATTGCCAAATTGAATATAATAATACTTCCCGTTTTTATTATAACCGCTATTCTTAATTGCGATCTTATTTTTTAACCCAAGGCAAATTTTAAAGGTTTTTATTAAATCGATATCTTTAGAAACGAATACAATATGCCTTCCATCTTTTGACAAATTGCCATCCGAAGCCAAAAGTCCTACGCAATATGATAGCTTATTGTCCCATTTTATATTCATTTTTCATTCAACAATTTCGCCATTCGCCCTAAAGTGAGCTTATTTAAATTCTGTGTAATGTTAGATGCGTAACGTGTAATGCCAATGTAATAACTGACATTCCGCCCACATTACACTTTACACATTACGCAATTTTATTGAGCCTCCCGCGACTCGAACGCGGCACAACCACATTAAAAGTGTGGTGCTCTACCTGATGAGCTAGAGGCCCAAATCTAATTAAAACTCTAACACTTCCTTCTCTTTAATCTTCAAAAGCTCATCAATCTTAGCGATATACTTATCCACTACCTTCTGCAACTCATCAATACCGCGAAATTTCTCGTCTTCAGAAATAATTTTATCCTTTTCCAGCTTCTCGACAGATTCTTTGGCCTCTCTTCTAATCGTACGCAGAGATACCCGGCCGTCTTCAGACATTTTATGCAGTAACTTAGCCATCTCCTGGCGCCTCTCCTTGGATAGCTGCGGAACAGTAATTCTAATTATCTTGCCGTCATTAGAAGGGCTAACCCCCAGATTAGATTTCAGAATCGCCTTCTCAATCTCAGCAATCGCAGTAAGATCCCAGGGTTGGATAACAATCAAATGCGCGTCCGGTGCGGATATTGCTGCCAACTGTTTTAACATAGTCGGAGTTCCATAATAATCAATATGTAAGCCTTCCACTAAACTCGGGGATGCCCTACCGGTCCTTACTTCATGAAACTGGCGATTCATCGATTCAAAAGCCTTTTTCATTTTTTCTTCAGTACTCTGTATTGTTTCCTTAATAGACATGTTGGTTACCTCCCTTTAGCGTACGACCGTACCAATCTTTTTGCCTAAAATTACACGCTTTATATTACCCACGCAATTAAGATTAAAAACCACAATCGGTAATTTATTATCCATACACAAACTGATTGCGGTCGCATCCATTACCTTTAAACCCTTTTTAAGCACATCAATGTATTTTAATTGAGTAAATTTTCTGGCGCCTTTTACTTTCATCGGATCGGCAGAATAGACTCCATCAACTTTAGTGGCTTTCAAAATAGCATCGGCATTAATCTCTATCGCCCGCAAGGCTGCCGCGGTATCAGTAGTAAAATAAGGATTACCGGTCCCGGCGACAAAGATAACTACTCTGCCTTTTTCTAAATGCCGAATCGCCCTTCTTTTAATATAAGGCTCGGCTATCCTTTGCATTTCAATAGCGGTCATCACTCGGGTCGGCACGCCTGTCTTCTCCAGCGCATCCTGCAGAGAAAGTCCGTTAATTACGGTAGCTAGCATCCCCATATAATCTGCGACACT
Organism: Candidatus Omnitrophota bacterium; assembly: GCA_030691865.1. Classification (GTDB taxonomy): domain Bacteria; phylum Omnitrophota; class Gorgyraeia; order Gygaellales; family Profunditerraquicolaceae; genus UBA6249. The sequence goes on from JAUYDL010000041.1 coordinate 65,445, forward strand.
CCGGTCCAGGTCCAGGCCTCGGCAAGCAGTGTTCTCCTGGCCGCGCAGGATATTGCCTGCACCTAAAACCACTGCCACATCCACCGCCATATCTCTAACTTCTTTAATCTGGCGCGAGATGGCCAAAAGCACCCCTGGATCTATACCATGCGTTTTCTTGCCGGCAAGTGCCTCACCGCTAAGCTTAAGGACGATTCTCTTGTAAACCGGTTTGACCATTTATTCGCCGATCTTGTAGCGGATAAACCTGCGGATAACGATATTCTCACCCATTTTTGCTACAATACTGCCTAAATAATCTTTAATCATTAAACTTGGGTCTTTCACAAAAACCTGCTCTAGCAAACAATTGTTCTTATAATAGTCTTCTTTATCTTTTTCATGTTTTAGAACTTCCTCCGGAACATTTTCTTTTTTGATATACTCCGGACTGGTTGCAGCAATCTGCATCGCCAGATCCTTGGTGAACTTAATAAACTCCTCATTTCTGGCCACAAAATCTGATTCACAGTTAACCTCTAGCAAAACTCCGATTTTATTGCCATGATGGATATAACAATCAATCCTGCCTTCTTTGGCAGCGCGGCTCTGCTTTTTAGCGGCAATCTCCAAGCCTTGCTTACGTAATAATACCACTGCCTGCTTGATATCCCCCTTGGCCTCCTCTAAAGCTTTTTTACAATGCGCAATACTTGAACAAGTTATATCTCTTAATTCCTTAATCGCATTAACTGAATTTTTCACCCCGCACCTTCTTTCCTATTCAATATTATTTTGTATTTATAATCCCCAGCCTTCAATATATTAACCAACGATATTTAGAAGGTGTAAAGCTACACTTTTTTCCTTAGTTTCGGCTTGATTTCCTCGGCTGCCTTGGCGTGTGCCCTCTTTACTGCCCCCGCCTCATCAGGCGGCTGGCTATCCTCAACAATCTCTTCGATTTCTTTAATTTTAATCTCTTCTTCCGGAAGAACATCTGTAGAAATATCGGCCTTGGCCTCTTCTACTTTAACCCCTTCCTGAGCAAGATAAGACAGGAATTTTTTTCTTCCTTCGATAATGGTATCGGCGATAATCGAAACTACCGTGCGAATAGATTTAGTGGCATCATCGTTACCGGGAATAGGATAATCTACAAAGTCAGGATTAGAGTTGGTATCAATCAATCCGATGATCGGAATCCCCAGCCTGCGCGCTTCGCGTACCGCAGTCTCTTCTTTTTTGGTATCCACAACAAATACTGCTTTGGGCATACGTTCCATAGCAACAATCCCTGAGAAATTCTTATTAAGCTTAGCCAGCTCTTTTTCCAGGCGCGCGATTTCCTTTTTAGTCAACTTCTCAAAGGTCCCATCGGTACGCATCTTTTCGATATCCTTTAGGCGATTGATACTTTTTTTGATAGTGGCGAAATTAGTAAGCATACCGCCCGGCCAACGGTCAGTAACATAATACATCCCGCTACGGATAGCCTCTTGCTTAATTACATCCTGAGCCTGCTTTTTAGTTCCCACAAAAAGGATGAATTCTCCTTTTGAGGTTATCTCCATTAAAAAATCCCGGGCAGCATTAATACACTCCTCGGTCTTTTCCAAATCGATAATGTAAATACCGCTTCTTGAGCCAAAAATAAACTTCTTCATTTTGGGATTCCAGCGTTTAGTCTGGTGACCAAAATGTACACCTGCTTCTAAAAGTTGCTTGATTAAGTCTGATGGCACGTCTTTAATCCCCCTTCTTTTGGTTTTGGTATCGGTAGCCAAAACCATGGTTCTCTAACCAATTGGTTAATATGTTTTTCGACCCTTCATTGCACAAACAACGCACCCGGCATTCTTATATGGCAGAGTAGTACGGACAGAAAGTTAATCGGGTAATTATAGCAAAATTTTACTCATTTGCAACTATTTTTGTAACTCTTGAGCCGCATACAGCCGCTTATATAAACCGTTCTTTTCCAGCAGCTGGCTATGCGTTCCCTGCTCAACAATCGAGCCTTTATCTACAACTACAATTCTATTGGCATTTCTTACCGTGGAAAGCCGATGCGCAATCATAAATACTGTTCTACCGCTAACCAGGCGATCCAAAGCTTCCTGCACAATGCGCTCAGATGTAGAATCCAATTGCGAAGTAGCCTCATCCAAGATTAATATCGGAGCATCCTTAAGCAGTGCACGGGCAATGGCAATCCGCTGGCGCTCTCCGCCGGAAATCATTACCCCCCGGTCACCGATAATCGTCTCATAACCTTGCGGACAATTAAGTATAAAATCATGCGCATGCGCTTTTCTCGCTGCCTCTTCTATCTCTTCAAAGGAAGCATTGGGCTTGCCATAAGCGATATTAGAACGAATCGTATCATTAAAGAGCATAGTTTCCTGATTAACTATGCCCACCTGACTACGTAATGACTTTAGACTAAACTCCCGGATATTGACCCCGTCAATCAATACCACTCCATTTTGCGGATCGTAAAAACGCGGAATTAAATCTACCAGGGTACTTTTGCCCGAACCACTCGGGCCGACAATCGCCAGTATCTGGCCATATTCTATATCTAAGTTAATACATTTTAAAATTTGCGTATCGGCATAACTGAACCAAATATCATTAAACTTGATATTCTTCTTAAAACCGCTCAAAATCTTGGGGTGCAGAGGCTCTTTTACACTGGCCTCTGTTTCCAATACCTCATGGATGCGCTCACTAGCGGCCATGGCCTGCTGATTCAAAGCATTAACCTGACTTAATTTTTTAAATGGCCGGATCAAGGATAATAACGAGCCTAGAAAAAGCCCAAAAACACCAAAGGATAACCTCCCGGCAATAACCTCATGGCCACCCCAGAAAAACACCAAAACACCGGCCACTACTCCTAAGAACTCCGTAGAGGGGTTAAGCAGGAGCGAGCGCTTGATTGTCTTCATGCAGATTTTATAATAATCTGCATTTACCCGGTTAAATTTATTAATCTCATACTCTTCCATATTAAAAGCCTTAACAATCCTGGCGCCCATAATCGTCTCATAGAGCAAGGAATTGGTATCGGCAATTTTTTCCTGGGAGCGCTTAGAAAGCTTTCTTAGGGCACGACCGACTTTTATGATGGGAAAACTGATCAGGGGCAAGAATACAAAAACAATTAACGCCATCTTAAAATAAATAAAGAAAATAACCGTAGCAAAAATAATTACCTGCAGGCTCTCGTAGATCAAATCCGTTGAACCGTAGGATACGGCATTCTCCACGACCTTAACGTCATTAGTAATCCGCGACATCAACTCACCGCCGCGCTTATGCGTAAAATAATTAAGCGATAATGACTGAATCTTAGCGTAAAGCTGGCTTTTGATATCCCGGATCACCCGCTGGCCAATATCTGACATAAAATAACTTTGAAAAAAACCAAAAATCCCTTTTAAGAGAAAGAGCAAGAGGACGGCGACCACCATATAGTTAAGCAGGGTCTCCGGAG
>JAUYDL010000068.1 GCA_030691865.1 Candidatus Omnitrophota bacterium
GTTTAAAGGAAAACGGGGACGGTTCTATTTTTCTGGAACTAGAATCGAGAAAAGTAGAACCGTCCCCTTTATTTTTTTTTGGCTCCTTAGATAAAGCAGGCATAACATTAATCGGCCTGCCTAAAATCTCTTTGCCCTGCAACTGAGCAATCGCAGCAAGCGCCTCCTGCTCATCAGGCATCTGGACGAACCCAAACCCCCGGGATTTTTTGCCTTTTTTCTCCATCACAATGGCCACAGAAGTAACGACGCCAAAAGCCATAAAAACCCTCTTGACATCTATTTCTTTGGCTTCAAAAGATAAATTACCTACGAATATGTTCATCTAATCCCCCTGATTGCATTACTTATTACAAACGCGCGCTTTCTAATTCTCGACGCTACAACATACTATAACATAACCACCTTATTAAGGTAATTCCTAGTCATATTTTTCCCGCCATGAGACTATAGACTTAGTGGCTACTCCATTCAAAGCACTGGCAATGTTGGCGAAATTATACGTTATTAAAGAACTTCCGGTTAAATCCGCGCCTATTGCTGCGCTGCTCTCCACGAATACGGTACCATAAACAGTAGAGTTACCCAATGTCTGTAATTGTCCGACAATATAAAGTATGCCATTAAAACCATCAGCGGGAACTCCATTAACTTTAAAGTTACCATTTATTATAACAATACCGCTGCCATTTAAATGCTGTATATCCAGCGTTTCGCCTGGAGTTACATCCACCCAAGTTACTCCACTGGCATTTATTGTATTGCCAAAGCTACCGCTCAGATAAGTTCCTTGCGCCTGAGATATTGCTTTCATTTCAGCTTTGCTAATACCAAAAAGATTACTAAAAATCTGGGTCGAACCTGTTTTAGCAATATTATCAGGATTTTCCGGATTCTTAATACACTTAGCTTTATAATCCAGGTCATTACTTGTCGTCTCAACGCCAAATTGGAATTGTGAAGCATTCGGCGGATTCAACTTCATTGTAACATTTACTTTACGCTTTATGTCTCCACTTAGTGAAGTCACGGTGCCGGTAGAAACTATATTATAACAGTCTGTTGTTCCTACGACCAGAATTGGCGCATCAACTATATATTTATAATGAAAATTACCGTCAAAGCTAATATCACTAAGAGCAGCGGGCGGTCCTGGAATACTTTTTACTCTGGCAATTCCTGCCTCAGCTAACCAAAAGGCACGCGTAGAATCCGCGTATCTAGTGGCAAGCTGATTTTCGCTGATACTCTGTAAATAAAAAGCTGCCACTAAAATAGATGAAACCATAATCACTAAAAGTGAAAAGATTAAAATTGCACCTCGCTTATTCATTCTTATTCCTATTTAGTTTCTTCTTATACAAACTTCTTCTTGTAAAATATAAGCAACATTAACGGTCGTTAATGGTAACTTAACTTCTTTTTTGCCTATAAGTTCAATAACTAAGTTTCCCTCACCAATGAGCGACCCGGGAATTAACGGCTCAATGTTTCCATCCAATTGCCGGGTTTTAAATATCGGTTGATCAAGATTGGCAATATTATTAAATACCCAGCTCCCGGGACTCTTGCCGGGGTCAGTGCGTGTAATCGTTTTTGAATCAGGATTATAGGTATATTCGATAAAATTACCGAAATCCGGGGATGGAACGCCAGCCTTAACAGAATACTCTATAACTTTCTGAAATTTAATATTCTTGCTAGGATTCAGAGGTAAATTGTTGGTAATGCTGGCGGTGGTTGTCTGCCGCAAATCATTAACGATCCAATCCATAGCCCGCCTAACCTCTGACTGTACTTCTACCTTACCAATGCTAACCAAACGTGAAGATTCTGCTGAATTAAAAAGATAAAAAAAACCGCCTGTAATCAAGCTTATGAGCGAAATTGTTAATAGCACCTCAATAAGAGTAAAACCTCTTACATTATCCGGAAAAGTAAGTCGCAAGAGAATAACTCCCTTCCTGTTGTTTTTCTTGCCAAGTTATATTTATAGTTACCTTGCTATAACCGCCCATATCAGTTTTTTCAATAGCAGGAGTAAAAACTACTGTTTCATAAGAGTTAGTAATTGAGGGCGGCGTATAGGAGAAATTAGCTCCATAGATGTCTGTATTGTAATCTAACTCTCTAACCTGCTCTAATACATATTGAGCATAATTTACTGCAGTGGTCAAGTGATTGCTTGAGTCATTCAAAAACATAGAACCCAGAAACCCTGATAATAAAGCTAGGCTGCTTACCAGTAGAATCGCCACAGCCACCATCAGCTCAATTAAAGTAAAACCTTTTTTAGATCTCCATTTCATTTTTAACCTACTTCCTAAGAAACAATACCTATCTGCCTGTATTTAAAGTATACCTTAAAAACAGAAAAAATAAAGAATAAAGGGGACGGTTCTATTTTTCTAGCATTAGACTCAAGAAAAATAGAACCATCCCCTTCGGGAAAAATAGAACCATCCCCTTTATTTTAAGTCAGCTCTTCCAGCGGCATAAGAAAAGCTTTTATCCCTTCAACCCCTAAACTCTTGCGCAGCTGTTTAACCGCAGCAATTATTTTCTTACCCACTGCTTCTTCGCAGGCAACATACAGAATATTATTCCTCCCCGGCCAGATATCCGTGCCTAAATGCGTACCGCTGGATGTGCCGCAGCCAAAAACTCCGGTAATCTTAGTATAATTTTTCATCGAACAACTCTCTAAAATTTCCATAACCTCATTATCTAACGCCTCATTATAAACTAACATGATCATCTTCATTTTTTATTCACCTCTAAAATAAAGGGGACGGTTCTATTTTTCGTATTAAAATAGAACCATCCCCTAGTTTTCAAACTGACCTCCTATGAAACACTGCATAAAGCGTTGGGACAAATAATAAAGTAACCAAGGTTGAAACAGTCAGGCCCCCAATCATCGTAATACCTAAAGGCTGCCAGATCTCAGAGCCTTCACCGCGGGAAAGCGCCAAAGGCAGAAGGCCGGCAATGGCAGTAACTGTGGTCATCAGTATCGGACGTAGACGATTGCTTCCTGCTGTGGTTACCGCTTCCTGCATAGAAAATCCCCGCGCCCGCAGCATAATAATGTAACTCACTAAGACGATGGCATTATTCACTACTATACCCATCAGCATGACAACCCCTAAGAAAGTGTTGATGCTTAAGGTAGTCCCGGTTAAAACAAAACCTAAGATAACGCCGATAAAAGTAAAAGGTATGGCAAACATGATGATAAAAGGATCCAGCAGCGATTCAAACTGCGCCGCCATAACCATATATACCAGCCCAATACCCAGAATAAGCAGAAGTGTCAGGTCCCCAAAAGCTTTTCTCTGCTCCTCCGCTTCCCCGCCTATATTTATAGTAACACCTGCCGGCAACGCAAGCTTGCTGATTTGGCTGTTTAAATCCTCTACGATCTTTCCGGAAGACCGCTTATAGGCATTACACTGGACCCTCACCATTCTTTCCCGGTTCTTACGTTCGATTCTATCCGGGCCGCTGGTCTCATAAATCTTGGCGATATTACTAAGCTTGATCTGATTCTTGTTGATTCCTTGCCTGCCGGCTAAAGCCTTCGACCCCGAAGAAGAAATATTCTCAGCTGACAGCGGCGCCATGATCGTTAAGTTCTCTATGTCTTCCAATTTTGTGCGCGAGGATTCTTCAAGCCTTACATAAATATCATAACTCTCGCCTTTTTCGCGGTATTTTGTCGCAGTCGTTCCTTGAATAAAAGCCTTTAAAGTTGAGGCAATCGTATTCATATCCAGCCCAAGGCTAGTTGCCTTCTCCCTGTCCACATCAATCTTTAACTCCGGGCTGTTTGCTTCCCTTGAGATGCTGACATCTACAGCCCCGGGGATCTTTTCCATAATTGCCTTGATTTTCTGCGCCAAGGCATTGGTTTCTGCAAAAGAATTCCCGATTATTTCCAGCTGCACAGCCTTGCTGCCTCCTCCGGTAATCAGGTTGCCCAGAGGATTTCCCGTAGAAATATCCGTCCTTAATACTCCGGGAATAAGCTTGATCTTATTCCTTACTGCCTGGCCCACTTCTTTCACTGCACGCTTTCTCTGATCTTTAGGAACAAGTTTTGCTCCGGCGGAAATTATATGTGTACCGCTAGATCCGCCAATCATCCTGCCAACTCCGCTAACCTGTCCTACCCTGGCATAATAAAATTTTGCTTCCGGGACATTTTTATCAAAGATCTCCTCAACCCTTTTAGCCACTTTATCCGATTCCTCTATGCGTGTTCCAATCGGTAAATTAATGGTAATACGTAAATCTCCGGAATCCTGCTCAGGCATAAATTCATTACCCACAAACGGCAGAAGAAGCAGGCTTAAAATAAAAACAACAACAAATCCTATTAAAATTAATTTTTTATGCTTTAAAGAAAATCCCAGGGCCCGGCCGTAAAAACTTTCCCAGCTCTTAAACCATTTCTCTGAAATTGCGTAAAATTTAAGAAAAAAATTCGGCTTATTATTATTATTTTTATTTTTATTATTGAAATGCAGCCATTGAGCGCAAAGCATAGGAGTAAAGGTGGTAGCGGTAAATAAAGAAGCAGTCAAAGTCACGATAATAATTATTGCCAGGCCGCTGAAAATTACCCCCACTACTCCCGGGATAAATAACAACGGCATAAATACTACTACCGTAGTCAGAGTTGATGCTGTTACAGCCAGGAACATCTCTGAAGTTCCAAAGATAGCCGCCTCCGAAGGCCGGTTGCCCTTCTCCAACCTCCTGAAAACATTATCCACGATTACAATTGCGTTATCTACTACCATCCCGGTAGCAATCGCTAAAGAAGATAAGCTAATGGTATTAATCGTGCCTTTACTTAAAAATAAATAAATAAAAGCGATCAGAAGAGAAAAAGGAATGGTTAAAGCGACAATCAAACTTGGCGCAAAAGACCTGAAGAAAAACCAAGCCACCATAATTACCAGGATTATACCCAGCCATACCGAAGATTTTAAGGAATTCAATGAATTAATAATGTCCTGGGAGGTGTCAAATATGGTATTGACCTTAACATCCGGCGGCAAAGTTTTGACCAACTCCGCCATTCTTTTCTTCACTTTACCGGCAACTTCTACGGAATTCGTCCCGCTCTGTTTTTGGATCATCACCATGATTCCCGGTTGTTTATTAATGCGCACTAAACTGGTGACTTCTTTAAAACTATCCTCTATCCGGGCGACATCCCTTAAATATATGGGCTTCCCATTACGTTTACCCAAAATTAAAAGATTGATCTCTTCGGGACGGGCAAATTCTCCCGGAAGGCGTATAAGATAATCGGTAAGCCCGGTTTTTAAGCTCCCCACCGGCTGAGTAATATTTTCCTGTTTTAATTTGTTCTGTATATCCAGAACGGAAAATCCATAGCCTTCTAAACGCTGCCGGTCAATCCAGATATTGATCTGGCGCTGCAAGCCGCCGCCCTGGATCTGAACCGTGCCTACCCCCGGTAGCTGCCTTAGGGCATCTCCGATCCTTTTGTCGACTAAATCGTAAAGGCCCGGGTAGGTCTGTTGAGCAGTTATGCCAAAAAAGATTATCGGGATATTGGCGGTATTGAATTTGAAGATAAAAGGATTGTCCATCTCATCCGGAATATCCGGAAGAAAACGCTTGGCTAATTCGATGCGGTCGCGAATATCATTGGAAGCCTCGTCAAGATTTGTGCCCCAGATAAACTTTAGAGTAATTACAGAGCTGCCCTCCGAAGAATTTGAGGTAATCTTCTCTAAACCCGGAGTTGTCCCTAACTGGTTCTCCAGCTCCTCGGTTACATTTACTTCTACATCCTCGGAGCCTGCCCCGGGATAAGAAGAAATCACGGTTATAGAAGGCGGCTCAATCTCTGGCATCATATCTATCCCCAAACGGCTTAGAGAATAAAGAGCCAAAATAATGATGGCTGAAAAAATCATCAAGTTGGTAACTGGTTTCTTTACTCCAAATTCAGGTAAACTCATTCTTTTTCTGCCTCCGGCTCAACACTGGCACCATCAGAAAGCAACTGTTGGCCCATAATCACTACCCAGTCGCCGTCTTTTAAACCATGGCGAACCTCAAAATACGGCCCCTGACGGATACCTAAACTTATTTTTTTCAATACTGCTTTCTTATCCTCAACTACAAATACATAATTATCCGGATCATGGCCCATAATCGCTTCCCTTAAAATTACCGGCACATTATTTCTGGCTTCAATCACCAGCCGCACTTTAGCAAACATCCCGGATTTTAAACGATACTCCTTATTCGTAACCATTATCTCAACCGGGGCTGTGCGTGTAGACAGATCAATAACCGGGCTAATCTTGGTTACGCTGCCTGTAAATTTCTCATCCGGCCAGCTGTCCACGCTAATCTTGGCCTGTTGGCCAAGAGCAATCTTAGGTAAATATTTTTCAGGAACATCCAACCCGATCTTTACCTTTTCGACGTTTACTACCAGAGCAACAGGAGTGCCTGCTGTAACATTCTCTCCGATATCGACATAAACTCTACCCAAAATACCGGTAAGCGTGCTTTCTACCGGAGCTTTCTGGAATTTGAGGCCGACTTCATCGCGGTCGATATAACAGATGGCCTCTCCTTTATTGATCAAAGCGCCGTCTTCTTTTACTTTTTCAATAATCTTTCCGCTTACTTTCGGATAAATCACTGCTTCATCCTGAGCCTTGATATCCCCGGAATAGTCTAAGGTCTCATAAAGCTCCTGTAATTTAACCTTATCAACTTTAACCGGAATAGCCTCTTGCGGCTTTTCTTTGGCTTTTTGCGGAGCGCAACCGCTTAACAAAAGTGCACAACAGATCATCGTTAAG
>JAUYDL010000014.1 GCA_030691865.1 Candidatus Omnitrophota bacterium
GCAGCCCCGCACCTGCGGGGCGGTGCATAAATTCAATTGATAAATTATTTCTGCTGTGGTATCTTATTATCAACTGGGACCTCATAAAAAGTTAGAACCTTATGGAATAGGCCCCGCCATTCTTCTAATCCTTGCCCTAGGGCAAGGAGCGAAAATGGCTTACTCCAAGAAACAGAGAGGGTTCGGTCTTTTAGGATAAAGTTCGAACCGCATTTTTTTAAGAATTCTCTCTGGCTGTTGAAATTTCTTTGTCCCGCTTCGCGGGACTAGTTTTTAAAAATGAGCGATTGCGGGCATTTTTAAATTCTTTCAAAGCGACTGATGATTAAAGATTATTATAGCTTAACAGAAGTTGCCCAAAAATTAGGAATTTCGCGCCAAGCGGTGCACAAAAAAATTAAGAAGAATAAATTAAAGGCTATGAAGGTCGGGACTACCTATATTATAGGTAAAGAGGAGGTTAAAAAATTGAAGGCATAATTTTTTTGTTCTTAAGGTTGACAATTATCAACCTTAATGTATAATAAGTAAGAGACAAGGAGGGTTTTTAAGATGAAGTATTTTATTTATACCCGCAAATCTACGGATAATGAAGAAAGACAGGTTTTGTCTATTGAAAGCCAGTTGCAGGAATTAAAAGATTTTGCCAAGCGAGAATCCTTAGAAATTGTTGATATATTTACAGAATCAAAGACTGCTAAGGAGCTGGGGAGAGAAATCTTTAATCTTATGCTTAAGCGCGTAGAAAAAGAAAATATCGAGGGCATTCTCGCTTGGCACCCTGATCGCTTGGCGCGAAATTCCATAGATGGGGGCAAGATAATCTACCTTATTGATATAGGCAAGATTAAAGAGCTGAAATTTCCTACCTACCGTTTCGATAATACGGCGTATGGCAAATTTATGCTCTCTATTGTCTTTGGCCAGTCTAAGTATTATGTAGATAACCTCTCTGAGAATGTTTTGCGCGGCCTGCGACAGAAGCTGCGCAGAGGCGAATATCCTAGCAAGGCTCCTATCGGTTACCTCAATGATCTACGAACGCATACAATTATTATTGACCCCGAAAAAGGTCCACTTGTGCGCAAAGCCTTTGAACTTTACGCTTCAGGCAACCACACTCTCGAATCTGTTGGCATTAAATTGAAAGAGGTCGGCCTTGTAGGAACGCGCGGCGGCTTGCCGGATACGCGCGCAATAGAACTAATCCTCAAAAACACTTTCTATTATGGAGTGTTTAAGTATAAAGGTGAGCTTTATGAAGGCGTTCATCCGCCGCTAATCTCAAAATCGCTGTTTGATAAAGTACACGCTGTATTTGCCAGCCGCAACAAACCGCATAATCCTAAAAAAGATTTATTTGTCTTTAGAGGGTTTATAAGGTGCGGTGAGTGTGGTTGCCTGGTGACTGCCGAGACGAAAAAAGGCCATTACTATTACCACTGCACTAAGCGAAAGGTTAAATGTTCACAGCGCTACATCCGTGAGGAAGCGTTGGCCGCGCAAATCCGCGAATATATCCAGAAATTATTTATTAATGACGAAATTAGAGATCTTATGCTTGCGGAATTGCAAAAGGTAAGCGTAGAAAGCGAGGCCTCTAATTTTTCCTTCAAGCAGCAGCTAAAGGAGAAAATAAAAGATATGGATGCTCAGCTTGAGCGGCTGCTTGATTTTTATCTTAGCGAGAAAATCTTGCAGGAAGAATACGTTGCCAAGAAACAAAAATTGCTCACAGAAAAGGTTGATCTACGGGAAAAATTAGAGGATTTTGGTAGGAAAGGCTTATCTCGGTTCGAACGGGTAAGAGATTTTATAACTACTTGCAATTCCGCAAGCTACGTCGCTTTGAAAGGAAATTTCAGCAGCCAGAGAGAATTCTTAAAAAAATGCGGTTCGAACTTTATCCTAAAAGACCGAACCCTCTCTGTTTCTTGGAGTAAGCCATTTTCGCTCCTTGCCCTAGGGCAAGGATTAGAAGAATGGCGGGCCCGACGAGATTTGAACTCGTGGTCTTCAGATCGACAATCTGACGTGCTAAACCAGGCTGCACCACGGGCCCCGTTACGGAAAAACAATTCTATATTAAATCTATAATATTTGCAATATAATTTTAGACAACAACAACATATTCTGACTAATTAACTGCGTTTCGAAATTTGCTATATTTTCTTCCTAAATATAGCGCTCTGGGAACATCCTTATACATATACTTGAATAGTCTGATGCTGTCCATCTTAGAATAATTTAAGTGTCCACCCTTCTTATAGATAGATCCCTTCCCCATATTAACATTTTTCATTAAAATGCTTGAAATTTCACTTAAGAAAGTAGAATTTGCTGAAGCAAAACAAGTTAACACGTATGGGGTCATCTTATAATTTCTATCTTTTCTTCTAAAATATCCATATGTAACGCTGCCGTCACCATCAAAATAACCCCTGATAAAATGGTTCATATATTTATTAGGCACTTTTGGCAGATGAAATCTGTGGGCTTTATTCTGCATAAAACCCAGCTTAACTAAGTCTCTATACATTTCTTTAGAGCCAATTTGAAGCGTATACGAGTCTTTCCAGTTTTTGTTATTTCTCTTTTTTAAAGAAATTTTGTGTTTGGAATTAAAGCCCTGCTTGACTTTCTCTATCATCTCGCGGTCAGTTGAACTAAACGTAATATATTTTGCTCCTCGCGGATTAATATACATACTACCGTCAGCAGCAAAATAACCTAAAATATATGCCATTTCTGCAGACCACTTTTTAAAGAAATCAATATTAGCTTGGGGATCTTTTATGGATTTTACATATTTGGGATTCTTTTTTAATTTCCCAGTCTTGTATAGCCAAATCGTTAGATTCTTATCGGTGAACCTGCGACAACTCTGGGTCGGTACCTGTAAAAGGCGAAACCATCTTGTCACCGTAGTCCTGGGCGCATTCAGCATTAAGGCGATATCCCTATGTTTCATATCTTCTAACCAGTGCATCTGATAAACTAACTCTGGAAGAAAAGAATTAAATCTTTTCTCTATTCTAGCGAACCTTTTTGTGTGTTCAAGAATATGCATAGTGTTAAACTGGTGGGCGGTACTGGACTTGAACCAGTAAAACCTCCTGAATGTAAATCAGGCGCGCTAACCAATTGCGCCAACCGCCCTCAATTTTTACTAAGTAAAAATTGACCCCGAGTCCACAATAAGTTTTATATACAGACGAGGGGGTAGATTATGCCCCGGCAAATTTCCCTAAAATAATCAAGGTAAAAACCATCACAAAAAGCGCGACCGTTTCAGTGATACCCAAAATTGCTAAATAATTTCCAAACCCCTTACCGGTTTCGCCCATAGCATCGCAGGCGCAGGCAGCACATTTACCCTGAAAATAGGCCGAAAGGCCAATCGCTAATCCGGAAAACGCGCCAATACCCCAGAGATAATGCCCTTTACTGGCCAGCTCAAACATTTTAGTCATAACAATATTGCCATAAATTGTCTGGGTTAAAGGCGCTCCCACCAAAGCTACCAATAAAAAAGAAGCACTTTTATTCTGCCCAAAATTTTTCTTCCAGGCACCAATCGCAGCCATCCCGGCAACCCCTGCTCCGGCAGCAGAGCCGCAAGCAGACAGAGCCAAAACCGAAATTAATCCTAAATCCTTAAACTGAGATATAATTCCTGTATCCATATTAGACCCCCTATTCTTTCCGACCAAAAGGTTTATAGGCAAAACCGTTCCAGGTCACGCCAAGATGACCGCAAAACTCTAAAACGTTGAGCCTTACTCCGTGGATTAAAACGGATATCGGCCCTATAATAATATTCAGCACATGTCCGCAAATAACTACCAGTGCCGCAGCAATCAGCGTTAACAGGTTGCCTTTTTTAACTATCCCGGCAGCCATGGCATTAAAAGCATCGGCAATCGCCACCGTAGCTAGACCTACCGCAAAAAGACGGATATATGAAACTACGTCAGTAAAATTATTTACTAAAGTTAAGGAGATTGTCCCTAAACCCGAACCAATGGTTTTGAATATGTTTTTTTGCGGGTTAGTAAAAAATAAAACTAAAATCAATCCCAGAATAATTAATTGGTTCCCGAATAACGGAAAAGGATCCCCCAGAATCAAATTTTTGGCCAGAAGAAATACTGCCCAAATAATACAAATCCAGCCTAACTCCGCCAAGGCAATTAGCGCCGGTGCCTTAAGGATAGCCCTCCAACCATGAGCTAGAGATAAATGCACTGCACCAATCAAAAAACACAGCCCTTGAATAAAGGTTGTGTCAGTCAACGCCGGGATTAAAGGTTTTATCCCTATATTTAACAACCATGCCTGGCCAAAAAATGTACCGGTCAAGAACCCCCATATGATAGCGCAAAAACTTAGGATGTAAAAGAGAAAAAATACGCTCTGATCCTTAATCTTATGTCCGATTTTCTTATGCAACCAAAAATTAAGCAAAAAATAAACCAGCCCATAACCTGCATCCCCAATAAGCATGCCAAAAAAAAGACTAAAAAAGACAATAAACAAGGGGCTGATATCAAGCTCACGGTAACCTGGGATAAGCTCCAGGAGATTTAGGAGCGGTTTAATAAATGAAATCCAGGCAGGATTACGCAATAACGTAGGAACTTCATCATCCTCTTGCGGAACTGCAGTAAAAATCCCCCAACCTCTTTGCTTAGCCTCTGTAACCAATGCCTCCTCAGCATCAACAGGAACGTACCCTTTCAAATACACCAACTGCTCTGCCTGTCCCATTCCTTGTAGCGCTTCAAAATAATTTTTTTGCTGCATTAGGGCTTTTTTTTCAACAAGCAGTTCATCCTGATAATTAAGATACTCACTAAGCTCTTTTTTTAAATTTAAAATTATTTGCGCGTCTTCAGCCAACCTTTGACGCATCTGGGCTAAAGACATTTTGGGCAATTCTAGCTCTCTAAAACTAAGCTGAATATTCTCACGGCAAAAAACTATACAATTATCCATTGAGCCTTCCGAAGATATTTTTTTTATAACAATCCTTTGACTTAAACTTTTTAACTGCTCCCGGGGAATCTGATAAAGCTTAGCAAAGATGTTTTTCTGCGTAAGCTGGCTTATTTCTTGAGGATCAAAATCCCCCCAAGGACTCCACTGATCAATCCAACCATTCAAAGTAATGGCATATTCCTTAAGCTGTTCTGATCTTTTCTGTAAATCAACAATATGGTGGCAGGCTAAAATTACATCCTTGGGCGGCAACGAGATTGGGGGTATTTTCTGGTAAACACAAGACAAGATTAAAATCGCTTGTTCAACCAGAGCTAGTTTCTCACCCAGCGCATTGATCTCTTCACCGTCAGGAGGATTTTGATGCTCTATGTGCAACAGCCCTAAAGAAGCCAGGTCACTTAAGGATGTCCGGGCGTGCTCCTTTTGCAAAAAAAGAAAAACTTTTTTCATAGCAACAATCATGCTATCGCCTCTTCTAAAATTAACTCTTCGATTTTTCTTTTGGCAATTTTACTGCGGCCTACGGCATTAGCCATCTGATCACCGATATAAATCTTAATTAGCCGAATATTTTCCTCAGCCAGCGGAATCTTCACTTTCTCAAAAAGATTCACTCTCTGCGTAGTAACACGCAGTTCCTGGCGCAAAATATT
>JAUYDL010000051.1 GCA_030691865.1 Candidatus Omnitrophota bacterium
GGCCCAACAATCGCCAACATCTGACCATACTCTACCTCTAAATTAATTCCTTTTAAGATTTGCGTATCGGCATAACTAAAATAAACATCATTAAATTTGAGACTCTTCTTAAAACTCGGTAAAACCTTAGCCTGCGGAGACTCTTTTACGCTTGTTTCTGTCTCCAGCACCTCATGTATACGCTCACTAGCTGCCATGGCCTGCTGATTCAAAGCATTTACCTGACTTATTTTCTTAAACGGGCGAATCAAAGACAATAGGGAACCTAAAAAAAGCCCAAAAACACCAAAAGATAGTCTCCCCGCAATAACCTCACGTCCACCCCAGAAAAAAACCAAAACTCCGGCAATTACTCCTAGAAATTCTGTAGAAGGATTAAGTAAAAGCGTACGCTTAATTGTCTTCATGGAGAGTTTATAATAGTCCGTGTTTACCTTGTTAAATTTATCAACCTCATGCTCCTCCATATTAAAAGCCTTAACAATTCTGGCGCCCATAATCGTCTCATAGAGCAGAGAATTGGTATCGGCGATTTTTTCCTGGGAACGCTTAGAAAGCTTTCTTAGGACACGACCGACTTTTATAATGGGAAAACTGATCAGAGGCAAAAATACAAAAACAATTAACGCCATCTTAAAATAAATAAAGAAAATAACCGTAGCAAAAATAACTACCTGCAGGCTTTCATAGATCAAATCCGTTGAGCCGTAAGATACGGCATTCTCCACGACTTTAACATCGTTAGTAATCCGCGACATCAGTTCACCGCCGCGCTTATGCGTAAAATAATTAAGGGATAAGGATTGAATTTTAGCGTAAAGCTTACTTTTAATATCCCTAATCACCCGCTGGCCGATATCCGACATAAAATAACTTTGAAAAAACCCAAAGATCCCTTTTAAGAGAAAAAGCACTAGTACGCTAACCACCATATAGTTAAGCAGAATCTCCGGAGGGGTATTATTTATTTTATCCACAAAACCCGCCAGGAAATCCGGTAATTTGGCAGGGATAATGATCTTTTTATTCGTCAAAACCTTATCCGCCAGAGGCACTATCATCGCCAAAGATACCCCATCAAATACCGCAGAGAACCCCATGCAAACGACAGCCGCAAGAAAAAGCCCTTTATAAGGTTTCACGAATTGCAATAACTTTAGATAATCCTTCATCTTTTACCTTTCTCGACTTTAAGAAAATTATTTTAACATATACCCTTAACCATAGCAAACCTTTTTATTGCGTTATTTTAAGCTTTCCGTCTTTTGCTTCGGCACGAAGATTTTAGCTGATGTGCTCGCGGTTTACGTCTCGCTACGGCTGCGATCCTTACGCTAGTAAGACATCGCCTACGCTCGACGTAATTCCTTGCACACTATCAAAAGTAGCAAGCCGAAAATCTTCTAATTGTGCCTCCAGTAAAAGCCGGAAATCTTACAAATCAATAGTAGATACAGCGGGTGGCGAGCCTTGGACTCGAGCCGGGCGTGGAGGCCAGGAGCGAGCACGGTTCCGCCAAGATTCTTGGCGGGGAGCGACGCCAGCCGACCCGAGCGCCGTCCGCCATTGATTCAGTGGCGGACAAGCGTCCCGGCGAGAGACAAGGCTCGACAGGACCCGCGTAAAGATTTTAATTGCAACAGAATACACACTTTGCTATGATTAGTTAATGAACACAATCAGAGTAGGCGTAATCGGGGTAGGGCATTTAGGCAGTATCCACGCTAAGATATATAAGGAAAGCCCAAATTGCCGGCTGGTGGGGGTATGCGACACCAATCAGGAATCTTTAAACCAAGTTTGTTCTAATTTAAACGTAGCCGGATATACTGATTATCAGGAACTTTTTAATAAAGTCGATGCGGTAAGCATTGCCGTACCCACCTCATTGCATCATAAAGTTGCCACAGAGTTCCTTAAAGCAGGCATACACACCCTGGTTGAGAAACCTTTTACCCTCACCTTAAAAGAAGCTGACGATCTCATTAAGACCGCCGCTAAAAATAAGCTTACCCTCCAGGTCGGCCACATCGAAAGATTTAATTCCGCATTCGCCGCTACCCTAAAAATTATTAAAGCACCGAAATTTATCGAATGTCATAGACTCTCAAGCTTCCCCAACCGCTCTCTAGACGTAGGAGCAGTGCTTGACATTATGATCCATGATATTGATATTGTCTTAGGATTGGTTAACTCTCCCTTAAAAAGAATTGATTCCGTAGGGGTAAATGTCCTGACTAAATTCGAAGATATCGCCAATGCCCGCCTGACTTTTAAAAATGGCTGTGTAGCTAACCTCACTGCCTCACGCGTATCTGAGGACTCTATGCGTAAGATCCGCATCTTTCAGGAGGACACCTACATCTCCCTGGATTATAAAAACGCTGAGGCATCGGTTTACCGAAAAATTGGCTTACAAATAACTAAAGAGAACCTACCGATAGAAAAAGAACAACCCTTACAAAAAGAATTGGAATCATTTATCGCCTGCATAATCAATAAAACCACCCCCCTGGTCAATGGCCAGGTTGCCCGGGGCGCCTTAGCCGTTGCCCTGGAAATCCAAAAACAAATATGGAAAAAATAAGGAATATCTTTATTATTTGCGGAGAACCCTCCGGAGACCTGTTGGCCGGAAATCTCGTAGCAGCAATTCAAAAACTTGATCCGCAGATAAAATTTTGGGGCGTGGGAGGCTTACAGCTGGCTAAAACCGGGGCAGAAATTTTCTGCAATATTAATGAGCTCTCGGTAATGGGGTTTTTCGACGTTTTAAAAAAACTACCCCGATTCCTAAAGTTAAAAAAAATAATCTTAGAGAAAATCTACACCGATAAACCTGATTGCCTGATCTTGGTTGATTTTTCCGGTTTTAACCTGCGTTTGGCTCAAGCCATCAATAAACGCATTCCGGTCATCTATTATGTCAGCCCGCAGATCTGGGCCTCTAGAGAAGGCAGGATAAATTGTATAAAAAAATTTATCTCCCTGATCCTTGTGCTCTTTAAATTCGAAGAGGAGTTTTACAGACAGCGCCAAATACAAGCAGCCTGCGTAGGCCACCCTTTAATAGATTTAGTAAACCCTTCATCAGAGCAACAAAATTTCCTGGATAGTTTTGGAATAAATCCTGCTAAAAAAATTATCGCCCTGCTTCCCGGTTCACGTAAACAAGAGGTCAGATTAATCTTACCTTTAATGCTTAAAACTGCACAGCTTATTAATAAGGTAATTCCCAAAACGCAGTTTATTATCGCTAAATCCCCTAATCTGGATACACAGATATACCTAAATGAATGCAAAAATATTGCTTTAGATTTAAAAATTGTCAACGACCGAACTTATGATTGCCTAAACATTGCCCAAGCAAGCCTGGTCTGTTCAGGAACCGCCACCTTAGAAGCAGCAATCATTGCCAAACCTTTTGTAATTGTATACAAAACCAACCTGTTTAATTATTTACTTTATCGGCCGCAGATAAAAATACCTTATATCGGGATGGTCAATATTGTCGCGGGCAAAATTGTAGTCCCTGAGTTTATCCAATTTGGCGCCCGGCCTAAAATGATTGCCAAATCCATTATCGAGCTTCTGGGAAACCCTCTCTCTGCCAACCGCATGAGCCAAGATCTAAAAACAGTAAAAGACTCCTTAGGTGATCCTGGCGCAGCAGGGCGTGCAGCAAAGCTAATCCTTGAGTTCCTTAAAAAATAAAGGGGACGGTTCTATTAAGCGCTTTTATGAATAATAGAACCGTCCCCTTTTTCTCAAGAAAATACCCAAGACAGGACCCATTATCCTATTACACCTAATAAGACTTTGCGATTTTTATCCGCTCATCAATCGGCGGATGAGTAAAAAAGAAGAATTTAATCAGCGGATGCGGGGACCGGTCAGCAAGATTTTGTTCAGCCAACTTCTCCATAAGGCTAATAAATGCATCTTTGGCGCCGGTAACTTTAAGCGCCAATAGATCAGCATCTTTTTCAAACCTACGGCTGAGGTATGCTTCAAAAGGCTGCATCAAGACCCCAAAAAATATAAAATAAAGGAAAACCAACGGCAGGCTGGACAATTGGATAAGAGAATTTAATTTAAATATCCCTAAAGTATAAATGCTGGTCTTAAAAATCAGATAAAATAACCCTAAAGTTACCAGTGAATTTACGGCAATAAGTTTGATAATATGTTTGAGTCGATAATGCGCAAATTCGTGCGCCAAGATTACCTCAACTTCATCGTAAGTATATTTATCTTTTAAGGTATCCGCTAAAAGCACGCGCTTGGTTTTACCCATACCCGTAAAAGCGGCATTAGCCTTAAGCGTTTTTTTACTAAAATCTATCTGGAAAACTTCCATCAGCTTAACCTGCATTTTCGCGGCTAAATTAAAAATTCTCTGACGTAAAGCTTCATCTTCCAGTTTCTTATACTTAAAAAATATCGGGATAATTAAAACCGGGGCCAATTTAGCTAAAACCACGCTAAAAACTATCCAAAAAATAGAGATTACCAGCCACCATTGATTAAACTTACCCAGAATCCAGTAAAAAGATAAAATTAAGATCAAGGAAATAATATAGGCCAATATCCCAGATTTTAATTGGTCTATCCACCAAGCCCTTGGCCTTTGTTTCGATAAGTTAAATTTATGCTCCAAACCAAAACTCGTATAAAAATTAAGCGGTAAATTCAATAAATAATAGAGAAACGAAATAACTAATAGATACACGGCAATTAATAGATAATTGGGCAAGCCAAAGCTCTTAAGAAAATCCTCTAAGAATAAAGAAAGCCCTGATCCTAAAAAAATCAGGAGCAGGGCTATACTGTAAATCGTATCAATTATACTTAAGGTGTACCTCTGGTGAGAATAGCTTTTAGCTAAACCCGACATTTTACTTTTTAGCTGTTTTTGCTAGAGGCGCGACATTGACAAATGTGCGCAACTTACCGTGGCTGGTTTTTTTGCGCGTAAAATAAACTTTACCCGCACAAAGAGCAAATAAAGTGCCTAAACCGCGAACATTGACCCCCGCCTTATAGGTATCGATCCCGCGGACCAAAATCTCACCGGTCTTAACCATCTTACCGCCGCTAGACTTAAGCGCTTTATCTTTTTTGGGAGTGGAAAAACCACCAATCATTTTAAATTCCTCCTTTAAGTTTCACACAGTAAAATCCTCGTGAGCGAAGCGAACGAGGGTCCTCCTTAATAAGAAATGATGCTACCACAAATCTATTAATTAAGCAATATTTCTTCGTCTTTATCCGGAATATATACCTCTTGCCCCCTCTGCGTCAAGATATCCGCAAGTATTTTGGATTGCTCAAGTTCTCCGTGAACCAAAAAAATACGTTTAAGCGGCAGGCAGCCGGAAACAAAATCTAATAGTTCCGCCTGGTCGGCATGACCAGAGAAAGAGTTAATTACTACCACCTCCGCATTAAGCTCATACTCCACTCCGAATATTTTTACAAAAGGCGTCTTTTCCACTATCCTTCTGCCTAAGGTATCCTGAGCCATATATCCGACCACCAAAATCATATTGCGTGAATCTTCGATATTATTCTGTAAATGATGCAGTATCCTTCCGGATTCGCACATTCCGCTTCCGGCAATAATAATCATCGGCCGTTTATCGGTATTTAATGCCTTGGACTCCTTTTGATCGCGAATAAAACGCAAATTCAATAATTCAAACAGATTATCTCCCCGGTTAGATGCCTGGCGGGTTTTTTCATTTAAAAAATCCAAATGATACTTAAAAAGATCAGTAATACTGGTAGCTAATGGGCTATCTACGTAAATCGGTACGGAGGGAATAATCTTTTCTTTAAGTAGTTCATTTAAAAAATAGATTACCTCCTGGGTGCGCTCCAAAGTAAAGGAAGGAATGAGCACCTTTCCTCCTCTTTTAACCGCCCGGGAAATTGCCTCTCTTAACTTTGACTGCGCCTCATCAATCGGCCGATGCAGCCTGCCACCATAGGTAGATTCTAAAATTAAATAGTCCAGGCCTTTAGGAATTACCGGATTATTTAAAAGCGGCAGATTCTTCCTTCCCAAATCCACGGCATAACCTAAACGTAGAGAGCGATCCAGATCCTTGATATCTAAGATAATAATCCCTGAACCCAAAATGTGTCCGGCATCAACAATCGTAGCAAATACATCTTTGGCAATACAAAATTTCTGGTTATAAGAAATAGAGCGGAATATCCGGGTAGCTTTGGAAGCCTCTTTGGCAGTATATAAAGCTTTACGTAAAGGTAGGCCCATGCGCCGGTTAATTTTATTTACATAGCGCACATCTTCTTCCTGGATCTTGCCTGAATCCACTAACATCAGATCTGCCAGGTCCTTGGTTGCCGAAGTAGTATAGATTTTACAGCGTAATCCCTGCTTGATTAAATTAGGAATATTGCCGCAATGATCAATATGCGCATGCGACAAAACCATGGCTTTAATCGTCCGCGGATTATAATGGAAGGTGGTGTTAATTTTATAGAAGGCCTCGCGATGCCCCTGAAAGAGGCCTCCATCAATAAGGATATCGGTATTTCCCGCCGAAACTAAATGGCTTGAGCCGGTAACAGTTTTTGCGCCTCCCAGAAATTTTATTTTAACTGACATATCTAGGTGACAAAAAGATTGCGGGAGGAAAACTTCCCATCAGTGGTCAGATTTACTCCTAATCGCTTTAGCCCCACCTCATCTCCCGGGGTAGGAATATGCGTCATGTGCACTTCACAACCTTTTAGTAGCCCAAGTTTTTGCATCGCCAGCTCTGCGGTATGGTTTGTGGTTGCGCTTATAGCCAGGGCAATTAAACACTCCTCTAAATCTAAACTCTCTGAATCCTGCCCCAGAATCCCTTCTTTTAGCTTGGCGATCTGGTTTATAATATGCGGGCTTAAAAGCAAAATCTCATCCGGGATATGCGCTAAGATTTTCACCGCGTTCAAAACCAAACTCGAGGCAGCATGCATAAGCTTAGAATTCTTACCCGTGACAATCTGGCCATCGCTTAGTTCAATCGATGCCCCGCAATATATGCCTTCATTACCCTTGCCTTTCCTTTCCGCTTCTTCTGCGGTTTTTCTGGCAACCTCAACAACTAAACGATCCGTAACTTTTACCCCCATCTCCTCCATCAGCAAAACTACCCTATCCACGGTTTCTTTTTTCTCAATACCTAAAACGTATTCGCTGTTATATCTAAAATACCGGCGAATGAGCTCTTGCTTAGCCGCATCCTGCACTGCCTGATCTTCGACAATTCCAAAGCCCGCACGATTAACTCCCATATCCGTAGGAGAATTATAGGTAGGAAAATTATAATTCTTAGTAAAAATCCTGTTTAGCATGAGCTTAAGAATAGGAAAACTTTCTACATCGCGGTTATAGTTAACCGCACTCTGATTATATTTCTCCAAATGGAACGGGTCGATGAGGTTGAAATCCTGAATATCGGCCGTAGCTGCTTCATAGGCAACATTTACCGGATGTTTTAACGGTAAGTTCCAAATCGGAAAGGTTTCGAATTTTGCGTATCCGGCGTTTATCCCGCGTTTATGCTCATGAAACAATTGCGAAAGACAGGTGGATAGCTTGCCACTGTTAGGACCGGGAGCAGTAACCACAACAATAGGGTTCTTGGTTTGGATATAATCATTTTTCCCAAAACCATTTTCGCTCACAATGGCATCCACATCAACCGGATAACCTGAAATAGGATAGTGCAGATAAACCTTTACTCCACGGCGCTCCAGTTTATTCTTAAAGATTATGGCCGAGGGTTGATTAGCAAAACGCGTAATCACTACAGCCAAAATATCCAATCTCCATTTTCTTAAGTCATCAATTAATTTTAAGGTAGCGGCATCATAAGTAATCCCAAAATCTCCGCGCACCCTGCCTTTTTCAATATCTGCGGCATATATAGAAAGCACAATATCAATCTTATCCTTTAAACACTGCAATAACCTGATTTTAACATTAGGATCGTAACCCGGTAGGACGCGTGCGGCGTGATAGTCAAAACAGAGCTTGCCTCCGAATTCCAAGTAAAGCTTATTATCAAAACTCTTTACTCTATCTAGAATAGCAGCCGTCTGATCTTTAAGGTATTTCTCGTTATCAAAACCTATTTTTTTAATCATTTTTTGCCTAATTATTAAGCTTATTGTATTATAAGTTGCCTTATTTGTAAAGCGCCTAAAATGAGCGCTTAACTTTGAGCACCTTAAGTTTTGATCTAGCGCACCTTGCCAAATAGGACTGGCAAGTGCGTACTTACTGTACGAAATCCTTGCGCGAAGCGCAAGGACCTAGACCAACCGCAAATACTCCTTACCTTCCTTCCAGGGATTAAGATAACGTTCGATACTCAAGGTAGCATCTTGGGTTAAATCCACCAGGCGTTTTTTATCTTGCGGCGAAACGATCTCAATTTTTGGTCTACGGATATCTGACTCATTCTGGCCCCTGACTAATGCTATGCTGCCATCATTTAACGCCACTACTGCGCCAACCGGCCAAAGCCCCATAATCCTAAAAAATTTATCCAGCAACACCGGATTAAAAGCGCTGCCTTTATCTCTATTCATTATATTATAAACCACATCCGGAGAATAATCCTGCTTGTAACCTCGCCTTTGCGAAAGGGCATCATAAACATCGCAAATAGCAACAATCAATGAAGCAATATGCTGTTTTCTTAAAAAAGGCAGCCGCGGATACCCGGAAGAGTCATACTTTAAGTGGTGTTCGAAACAAATTACTACCGGCAGAATACCCAGGGTATTAACATATTTAAGCATGATCTGGGCCCCTAACAGGGTGTGGCTTTTAACCCGCCCAAACTCCTGGTCCGTAAGTTGTCCGGGCTTATGCAATATTCTACGTGAAATAGATAACTTGCCGATATCGTGGTACATCGCGGCAACCCCAATATTTAAAATATCTGTCTTATCAAAACCTAGGCGTGAAGAAAAATACATGGAAAAAATAGAAACATTAAGCATGTGTGTATAGGTCTCTACATCATATCTTTTTACCGTAGCCAGTTTAAGCATTTCTTGGCGCTGCGAGCTTAAGTTTTCCATAATATTGCTCAGGGAAAATTTAAGCCCCAGATGGTCAATCTTTTCGGAATTAAGTACTCCGCTTAGAGCCCGGCCAACCATATCCGCAGAAGAATCGTAAAGCTCAGATTGAGCCAGCGCAAAAACATTTCTATTCTGTTGCATGTCAACTTTAAGCTTACCGATACTGATATGCTCTATTCCGGTAAGGCTAAGTGAGGCCTGAAGATCACCTTTAAAATCCTCTTTTGGTTTGGCGATAAAACTCACAAATTTGGCCAGCTCCTCTTTACTTAATCCGCTATAAAAAGCAATCCTCTCGATATTTCTCTCTTTCAGATAAAGAATAGCCGGGCGTAAAAATTTCGCTAAATCAAAAAGAATTTCTTTTTCAAAAGCCAGCTCCTCACCAACAATGCCGATAGTCATCTCCTGGCGGCTGGCTAATACATCGGCAAAAGCCTCAAAGGCCTTATCCAGGGATTTCTGAAACATTGGATGTGCCGCCCCATACATCTTAAGAGACTGAAGACAACTCAGTAATCCTTTAAAAGCTACCTCAATACTAGCGAGCATTCCATTCCTTTAAAATCTGTTTTGCCTTAGCGCGCAATTTCCAATTCCAGAAAAATCTTCTGCGGCTTAAATCATGAATACGGCCAGCTGCTTCAATCAACCCTAGGTCAAAAACCATCTGCATATTTTCAATAAGTAATTCATTCTTTCTTCCGCAGAAGTTGGAAATTTTTAACAACAGGTCTAAGGCACCATCACCTGCCTGCGCATCCAAGATCAAAACAGAAAGTAAGTTTTTTCTAAGTGCCGGTGAATCCGTATTTAATTGACGCATCAGAAACTCCACATCCACCTTTTTTAATTTACGCATGATATTCAAAATCTCAATTTTAATTAACTCATTGGCCGAAGAATAAATATGATCTAAGATCCCCAAAGTTACCGGCACCGCAAGTTGGCCTAAGGCCTCAATTAAACTAAAGAGAAACTCTAGATCCTGAAGTTTTTGTTCTACCCTCTGGTAGAAAATATCCAGGTTGCCCGGGAAAAATTTAAAGAATAGGCTCAAAACCTGCTTATTCGCTTTTTCGGCAGTGAATATTCTATTTAAGTAAAAGCTTACTTCCTGGCTGGGAAAAGAAACCATCTCCAAAAGACATTCCTGCTCAGGCAGCAGAGATTGACTTAGTATAATATTTTCAATGAACACGGAAAATTTTCTTTCCAGATCAACACATACACTTATCCCTTCCTTCTTCCTTTTAACCAACTGACTCCGGAGGTCTTTTAAAAAACCAAGGTCATTATCCTCAAATATACTCTCCAGTTCTTTTTCTAAAACTTCTGCTGCCAGCAACAAATTATCCTTATCCTCATCGATTGATAGCATATCTAGAACTATATAGCGATAATTCATTTTGAGCGCCTTTTGATCAAAAAACAACACTCCGGAAAAAGAGATCCCCTTAACTAAAGATTTTAAGGTATTACGATACACCGCAGATATTTGGTCACCTTGAGCGCTGGTTAATAAATCCTGAATCCTTTTTACTACCCGGGGATTGTTGTTTAGATGCTGCGAGGCATTAATCTTATGAAAAATCCCTCGGGCAATCTCAGCCGGATTTCTTTGTTCAGAGATTTTGGAAAAAAACTGTAGACTTAAAGCATCGAAATTATCCTCCTGCGAAAGCCCCTCCCAAAAAAGAGTACTAAAGTCCTCCTGATTTAAGCTATCAAAAAGCTGTGTCAGCTTAGCTAATTTCTCTTCGTTAATTGATTCTTTATTATGCAGGAGCCATAAGAAAAGATCTTTCGAACATTTAGCAAATTTCTCTTTGTCCTTGTTTCTTAAAGAAACCAGAAATTCATTAATCGTAGCGGGTAGCTCTTGGGTTTGGAAGATATCATTTTGATTGGTCCGCTTAATCAGCGTGCCAAAATTATCGGCAAGCTTATTGATTTTAACTTCGTCATTGCTCTGCACCGCATCCTTAAGCATATAGCTCCAAAGATCCGTACACTCCTGGCCGTCCTCGTGCAAAAATACAGAATAATCCAACTCCTCGATTGAAAAATTAATAAGCGGTTGCTTATCGAGAAGGGCATTAACTCCACCACTTTTAATAATTTCCTCCTGCCGCAGGGAGATGACTGAAAAAAAACCCACTAGCTCCTTAAGAGTTACACCGGTTCTAATCTCTATGCTTTTTATTTTACGCCGGTGTAAAAGTTGAGCTAATTCGTCATAGAAACCCACCCGGGTTAAATTCTTTCCGTCCACCACAAATCCTGAGCTAGTTACCCCGATTTTAAGCGGATTTAAAACTACCAGGAGTTCCTCAAGCTTAAACTTAAAATTTTCAACGGATTTAATAAAATAAGGATGGCCTTTAGGGTAAGAAAAGGCGTTAGTAAGAGTGGCTCTTAAGCTGCGAAAGAAATCGTTGACTAATTGATCTTTATCCACAGAACATATTTTACAACTTTACTATTCAGCTTGCAACTAAAAAAAGAAAAAAAGGAAAAAAAGGGGACGGTTCTATTAAGCGATTTTATGAAAAATAGAACCGTCCCCGGATTACTACTTACACCAATCCCTGATCGAGCATGGCATCAGCAACTTTCACAAAACCAGCGATATTGGCTCCCTTAACATAATTTATATATTTATCTTCCTTGCCATATTTAACGCAACTCTCATGAATAGCAATCATAATCTCATGCAATTTCTTATCCACTTCCTGGCGTGACCAGGCTAAACGCATGCTATTCTGAGACATCTCTAAGCCGGAGGTAGCCACCCCGCCGGCATTGGAGGCTTTACCAGGTGCATAAAGAATTTTTGCCTTCTGAAATACCTCAACTCCTTCCGGTGTAGTAGGCATATTTGCCCCTTCACCAACAGCGATACAGCCATTTTTCACCAAAGTCTTAGCATCACTTTCATCTATCTCATTCTGAGTAGCAGAAGGAAATGCCACATCGCATTTTACCGACCAAGGTCTCTGTTTTTCAAAATACTTACAGTTAAATTCCGTGGCACATTCTTTAATTCTGCCGCGCTTAACATTTTTCAAGTTAAACACGAAATTTAACTCTTTGGTATCAATGCCGTCTTTATCATAAATATACCCGTCAGAGTCAGATAGCGTAACTACTTTAGCCCCCATCTGCAGAAGTTTCTCCACGGTGTATTGAGCAACATTACCTGAACCAGAGACCGCGCAAACTTTTCCTTTTAAGGAATCTCCCCGCGTCTTAAGCATCTCTTCTACAAAATATACGCAACCATAACCAGTAGCTTCCGGCCTGATCAAGCTGCCGCTCCAGTTAAGTCCTTTGCCCGTAAGCACCCCTGAGAATTCATTACGTAATCACTTGTTTTGGCCAAACAGATATCCGATCTCACGACCGCCCACGCCGATATCTCCGGCAGGCACATCTGTATCT
>JAUYDL010000077.1 GCA_030691865.1 Candidatus Omnitrophota bacterium
TATGAATTTACTTTTCATATTTTAACCTGCCTCTGGCGGCTGCCTGGAAAATCTTCGCTCGGCCAGAATTTTGCGCTCTGCCGAGACATTTACGAGGGGCAACCGTGCCCGCGCAAAATTCTCACGTGCGCTCCGAAACAAATCAAGTCAGGCGCTACAATTTTCTATGCCAACCCGATCTCCCGTATTTGGTATCCTCTAGAATAATACCCTTTGCTTCCAGTTCTTTTCTTATAGAATCTGCTTTTTTAAAATCATTTTCTTTTCTTGCCCTATTTCTTTCCTCTATCATAGCTGCTAACTCTGGATCTATCGCTTCCATTCTTTCAAAAGTTAAACCTAAAACATTGCCTAACTCAATAATAGCCTTCTTAACATAGTCCAAACATTCGATATTTTCTAACCTTAAATTATCAATATAAAATTTAGTAACTACTTGAAGAATAACTGATTTTGCCTGTGGCGTATTAAAATCATCGTTCATAGCATCTTCAAATTTCATTTTTAACTTATCTATATCTTTCTTAAAATCTGCATATTTTATTATCGGTCTTGATGATAGGAGACCATTGTTTCTTTCTTCAATATAATAATTTATCCTATCAATACATTCTCTAACCCTTTCTAATTCTTCTTTCGCACCATCCATCCTTTCCCAGGAAAAGTCTAATGGATTAGCATAATGAACGGTTAAACAACATACCTTCAACACATCTGCCGAATATCTCTTTAATACATCATCAATCGTGAAAAAATTACCCAATGACTTAGACATTTTTTGGCCGTTAATGGTAAGCAGTCCATGATGTATCCAGTATTTCGCGAATTGTTTACCAGTCAACGCCTCTGCCTGCGCGATTTCATTTTCATGGTGCGGAAAAATTAAATCCCTTCCGCCGGCGTGAATGTCAAGCGTATCTGTCTTTAAAAATTTTTGCGACATCACGGAGCACTCAATGTGCCAACCAGGCCGGCCTTGACTCCAAGGACTATCCCAAAACGGCTCACCTTCTTTTGATTTTTTCCATAACGCGAAATCTAACGGGTCATGCTTTAACTCTGACGGTCCTATCCTTACTCCTGTTTCCATCTGGTTTATACTTTGCCCGGATAACTTACCGTAATCCGGAAATTTTCTCACATTAAAATACACATCGCCACCTGCTTCATAAGCATAACCCTTATCAACTAATGTTTGTATATACTTAACCATATCAGTAATATTCTCAGTTGCCCGCGGCTCAAAATCGCCTTTTTTAATACCAAGGGCTTCTAAATCTTCGTAATATCTGCCGATATATTTTTTCACCAGTTCCTGCCATTCAACCTTAAGCTCGTTTGCGCGGTTGATAATTTTATCGTCAACATCGGTAATGTTGCGCACGAATTTTACATCAAAACCCCTATATTCCAAATATCTCCTGATTACATCAAAAATATAAAGACTGCGGGCATGTCCGATATGGCTATCGTCATACACGGTTACACCACAAGTATAGATATTTACTTTTGGATGGCTTAAAGGAATAAACTCTTCTTTTTTTCTTGTGAGGGAATTATATATAAAAATAGGCATGAACAAGCACCTTACTTCTTCTCTAAATCCTTAACTCTATCCTGCAGCTCTTCAATTGTCTGCATAATCGGATCCAGTATCTGCGCATGATCCAGGCTTATGTCCATCTTTTTGCCATCCTGCTTAGTAATCCTGCCGGGAACACCGACCACCGTAGAATTCGGCGGGACATCCTTAATTACTACCGCATTTGCTCCGATATAAGAGTTATCTCCGATAACAATATTACCCAGGATTTTGGCTCCGGCGCCGATTACCACATTACTACCAATCGTGGGATGGCGCTTTCCCTTGACAATCCCGGTACCGCCTAATGTTGAGCCCTGATAAAGCAAAACGTCATTTCCCACAATCGCAGTTTCTCCGATCACGACACCTAGTCCATGGTCAATAAAAAAACGCTTACCAATTTTGGCCCCCGGATGGATCTCAATACCGGTAAAAAACCTGGCGACTTGAGATAATAGGCGCGCTAAAAAAAATAACCTCATTTTATACAAGGCATGCGCAATACGATAATAAACTAAAGCGTGCAGACCGGGATAAAGTAAAATTATTTCAAGAAAACTCTTGGCCGCAGGGTCTCTTTTTTGCGCCGCCTTGATGTCGGCATAAAAAAATATCCAAATAAACACCAGCTTAATCACAAAAATCGCTAATAATATAATTAAAATATTAATAAGATAAACCATGTTAATCCTCCCTAATTAAAGAAGCTGTCGCATAACAAGCAATTGCTTCAAGATGACCCACTGCGCCCAATCCTTCATTAGTTTTTGCCTTAATGTTTAAAGCATCCTGCCTTAAGTCTAGAAGCGCGCAAATCTTTTCTTTCATTTGTTTCTTAAAAGGGATAAGCGTTGGTTCCTGAGCAATAATAACTACATCCAGGTTATTAATTTTATAACCGCTCTTATCCAGGAGCTCTTTAACCATCTTCAACAGGCGGCTGCTGGCAATGCCCTGATATTTAGGATCCGTATCCGGAAAATGTTCCCCGATATCCCCGAGTGCTAAGGCTCCCAATAAAGCATCACAAAGCGCATGAATCAACGCGTCCCCGTCAGAATGCCCCAAGAGGCCTTTAACATAAGGAATCTCTACTGCACCTAAAAACAGCTTTCTTCCCTGGACCAAGCGGTGAATATCATAACCTATACCAACTCTATATTGCATGGATACACCTCTTGGCAATTAACCCTGCAAATAGTAAATCCTCGCAGGTAGTAATTTTAATATTCTGATAACTTCCCTGGACAATCAAAACATCCGCTCCTAATTTTTCGACCAAAGAAGCATCATCGGTAACTTTACCTGCGGCATACTTTTTATACGCCTGCAGAATCAGTCCTTTCTTAAAAACCTGGGGGGTCTGTACCTCCCAAAGATTATCTCTATCTAAAGTTTCTTTGACGATATTATTTTTTTGAGAAAATTTTATCGTTGCCTTTGGTTTCACTGCCACTATGGCTGAACCGGTTTTTTTAGCCGCCAGAATAACTTTAGCTATTGTTCCTTTATCGATAAACGGCCGGGCAGAATCATGAATCAATACCCAATCGCTATTCCCACTGACCATTTTAAGGCCGTTATACACTGAATCCTGCCGGCGCCTGCCGCCTAAAACAAAACTCTTAATTTTCTTAAAAGAATAATTCCTTATTAGCCGGGTTATTGCCCGCTGATTCTTAGCGTTTAGAACCACAATAATCTCGTCAATGTCCGGGTGTTTATCCAGAGTATTCAAAGAATAAATTATTATCGGCAATTTCCCTATTTTTACTAAAGGCTTAGGGAGCGCAGCTTTTAAGCGTCTGCCCTGCCCGGCTGCCACGATAATTGCGCTAAGCATTATTTCTCAATTTTGGTAAAAATCATTCTACCGGCCTGGGTCTGCAGGACGGAAGTTACCGCGACTTTAACATCCTGGCCAATTAGCCGGCGCGCATCCTCAACTACCACCATCGTGCCGTCATCCAGATAACCCACCGCCTGATTATGCTCCTTGCCTTCTTTGATTAGCTTAATATGCATCTCTTCGCCGGGAAAAACTACGGGTTTAAGGGCATTAGCCAGCTCATTGATATTTAAGACCTTGATCCCCTGGATACTGGCTACCCGGTTTAAATTAAAATCAACAGTAAGAATTTTGGCCTCCAGCAGTTTAGCTAATAAAACTAATTTTGCATCAACTTCCGAGGTCTCCGAGAAATCCTGTTCATGTATCGTAATATCCATTCCCGGTTCATTTTGGATAGTATTAAGTATCTCTAAACCCCGCCTGCCTCTTTGGCGTTTAATCGGATCGGTAGAATCGGCAATCTGCTGTAGTTCTCTAAGAACAAATTTGGGGATAATCACCTTTCCCCCTAAAAAACGTGTTTTACAGATATCCACAATCCTTCCGTCAATAATCACACTGGTATCCAGGAGAATTACATCCTGCGACTGGTCCTGCCGGCGCAGGCGCACATAAGGAATAATGATATTGAATTCGTCTTTTCCGCGTAAAGCCATAACCATGCCCAGATAGCAAAAAATCAAAGTTAACCCCACCCTGATCCTGGAAAGCATACTAACATCCATAGAAGTAAGGCTAAAAGCATCCCCCACCAGCTTGGCCATAATCAGGCCTAAGATTAATCCAAATACCGCGCTGGATAAACCGCTTACCGAAACTTTACGCAAACCTACTTCGATAAGAATCATGATTATCGCTGCCAGAGCTCCAACAGCTATGCCGATAAAACCGCTGCCTCCCGGAACCGCCTGATAGCCGATAAACATGCTGCCTAAGACAAATAAAAGCCGCGCTAATAATAAATTCATTTTCCTTCCTCCCCTTGCTGTTTAATTGATGGCCTTAAGATAATATCTAAAGCTTCCTTTAAAGTAGAAACAGCAATAATCTCCATATCTGATTTTTTAAATTTAAGATTCTTAATGCTGTTTTTTGGTAAGATGCAATGCTTGAAACCTAACTTTTCTGCTTCATTTATGCGCGTAAGCACCTGTGAAATACTTCTGATTTCACCGTTTAAGCCTACTTCCCCTAAAACTACAGACCTAGGTATCACCACCTGATCGCGGAAACTAGAGGCAATTACCGCGCATACCGCTAAATCCGCTGCCGGGTCTTCTATTTTGATGCCTCCGGCAACATTAATAAATATATCTTCAGCTTCCAGAGCCAAACCCATGCGCTTCTCTAAAACCGCAACTAATAAAGAAAACCGGTTAAAATCAAAACCTTGCGCCCGGCGCCGGGCATAACCAAAGCTGCTTCTAGAAACTAAAGATTGAATCTCAACTAAAAGAGGGCGTGTTCCTTCCAGAATCGAAGTTACAATGGTGCCGGAAACATTACTGGGCCGCTCAGAAAGAAAAATCTCGGAAGGATTCTTTACTTCCACTAAACCCACGAGTGCCATTTCAAATACCCCGATTTCATTGGTAGAGCCAAACCTGTTTTTCACCGCCCGTAATATTCTATAGATTGCAAAACGATCACCTTCAAAATACAGCACCGTATCTACGATATGCTCTAAAACGCGCGGGCCGGCTAAGGTTCCTTCTTTAGTAACATGGCCAATAATAAAAATTGAAGTCCCGGTAGTTTTGGCTAACTGCGTAAGAGCCCCGGCGCATTCTCTTACCTGACTGACACTGCCAGGAGAGGAACTAATTCCGGGATCAAAAATTACCTGAATGGAATCAATCACTACTACCTGAGGCTTTAATTTTCTTATATATTCAATGATTAAAGATAAATCTGTCTGGTTAACGATATACAGATTATCGCTTCCTGGCTCACCTAAGCGTTTTGCGCGTAGCTTAGTTTGAGCCACAGATTCTTCGCCGCTGACATAAAGCACGCCGATTCCCTGTTTAGTCAAGTGATTAGAGACCTGCAAAGAAATAGTGGATTTGCCCACTCCGGGATCACCGCCAATTAAAATAACCGACCCCTTAACAATCCCCCCGCCTAAAACCCGGTCCATCTCGGAAATATTGGTTTTTAACCTATCCTCATCCCTGGCCACTACATCCCTTAAAAGGACCGGGCCGTCTTTATACAAACTGACCCTCTCTTTGGCACCGGAGGAAACCGGAGTATAATCTTCTTCACTAAAAGAGTTCCAACTGTTACAATCCGGGCACCGGCCTAACCATTTAGGGGACTGATAACCACAGCTTGAGCAGCTAAAAACCGATCTTGTCTTCATTATTTCTTTTCTTTGGTTTTAATCAGCAACTTCCAGGGATTTTTACGCACATCCGTAACCAAGGCCTCTAATTCATTATAAACCTTATCGTCATAAATTAGTTTACCTAAAGAACCCTCTTTATTTCTTATCTTAATAATCCCATCATCTAAATTATGTAATATACTTTCAGCCTGATTAAATATCTCATGCATAGGCAAAGGATCAACTCCGGCCAGGGATTGATTCTCTTTAAGAAAATTAGTATAATCCTTCCCGGGAATTATCTCTATATATTTTTCACCCAATAAACCCAAGGTGTTGACCCAGACTGTCGAATCGGCAGGCACGCGGACAATATCCCTGATCCAAACCTCCAGGCACACATCCGCACGGTTTTGTGCAGGCTTAAACTGCAGATTGATCTTCTTTACCTCTCCCACATCCACCCCGGCAAAACGCACCGGTGCCCCGATCTTTACCCCATTAACAAAATTAAAGATAAGATTAATCCGGTAACCTGAACTCCAGGTCTTAAACCCGCCAATCGATAATATAAAAATAACCAAGACGGTTAGGCCGATAAAAACAAAAATACCCACTTTTAATTCTAATTTAGTTTTGCCGAAAATCATTTAAACCTCCTCAATTTTCCCCAGCCTCCGGCGCTTGGGGAAAATTGACCCCGAGCTCCCGCGAGGGGGAACAAAACATCCTTGCTTCTTTCTCATTATAGGATGTCTATTTAAAAGTATCGACTACCTCGGTGATCGGCCCTTTAGAGAGCCCGTTAATAAACTGATGCACTACCGGATCAGTCGTCTCCCGGATCTGTTCAGGAGTACCCTCCAAAATTATTTTTCCTTTATACATCATGGCAATCTTATCGGCAATGTGATAGGCACTTTTCATATCATGAGTAACCACCAAAGAGGTAACTTGCAATTTATCATGTAATGAACGGATCAGCTCATTAATACTATCGCCGGAGATCGGGTCAACTCCCGTAGTCGGTTCATCATAAAGAATAATCTCAGGTTTTATACAAATTGCTCGCGCTAAGGCTACGCGTTTCTTCATCCCTCCGCTTAATTCTGAAGGCATAAGATTACCGATACCGCCTAAGCCGACTAAAGATAAAGACTCCTCTACGCGCTCTAAGATCTCTTTTTGGCTCATCCGGGTATGCTCTAGCAGGCCAAAACCGACATTTTTAGTGATGTCCATCGAATCAAAAAGAGCCCCTCCCTGAAAAACCATACTGATTTTTGCGCGCAAAGCAACTAATTCTAACTCTTTTAAACTGGCCACCTCTTTACCCTGGACTAGAACTTTCCCGCTATCCGGTCTTAATAACCCAACGATATGTTTAAGTAAAACTGATTTCCCGCAGCCGCTCCTGCCGATAATTACGCAGGTTTGGCCGGTTTGCACATTTAAACTTAATTCATTCAAAACTAAGTTATTATTAAATTCTTTACTTAAACGCTGTATCTGGATCATGTTTTTTAAGGAAAAATAAAATAAAACAGCGCGGTAATGAAGCAATCCGCGGCAATAATCATCAGGAAACTAAAGACTACTGAACGCATAGTGGCCTTGCCTACCCCCACTGCTCCGCCTTGGACATTAAAACCTTCATAGCAACTTACTAAGGCAATCACCATGCCAAAAATCCAAGCTTTAAATAATCCCGTGAATAAATCTTTATAAAACAGAGCAGAAAAAGTCATATTCATATACATACTGCTGGTAGTCCCCAATTTTACTACACAGATAAGATAACTTCCCAATATGCCGATAATATTGGCATATAATGTAAGCAAAGGAAGCATAATACTTAGAGCTACGAAACGCGGCACGACCAGATACTTTACAGGATTAGTGGCCAGAGTTTCTAAGGCATCAATCTGCTCGGTAACCTGCATCGAGCCTAACTCCGCGGGATTAGCAGCCCCGACTCTTCCGGCAACGATCAAAGCAGTAACTACCGGGCCTAATTCACGCACTATAGCTAAAGCTACTAAACTTGCGATATACATCTCCGAGCCGATGCGCTGCATAAAATAACCGAACTGCAAGGCAAAAATAAAACCAATGAACAAAGCCACCACCGAAACAATGGGAAGGCTATCATAGCCGGCTTTCCTGCACTGCTCAACAATATGGCCGTATTTATAAGGC
Organism: Candidatus Omnitrophota bacterium; assembly: GCA_030691865.1. Classification (GTDB taxonomy): domain Bacteria; phylum Omnitrophota; class Gorgyraeia; order Gygaellales; family Profunditerraquicolaceae; genus UBA6249. The sequence goes on from JAUYDL010000077.1 coordinate 7,966, forward strand.
GGCTTAAATGTTTGATACACCGTCTGCGCCGTTAAACTGGCTAACCCGCCGAAAAAATACATAAAAGAAAGTATCTTACGGCCAAGGTCCATAAAAAATAGAGTAAACATTATTCAAAAATAAGCTCTTCGTTCTTACGCGTTACTTTAATCGAAGAGCCCTCCTTATATTTCTTGGAAATAATCTCACTGGCGAGTGAATCTTCCAGGAATCTTTGGATAGTTCTTTTTAAGGGCCGAGCGCCGAAAACCGGGTCAAATCCTTTTTCAATTAAAAGATCCTTGGCCTCCTGGCTGACCTCGAGGTAAATCTTTTGTTCTTTCAGGCGGCCGATCACATAACCAATTTCAATATCAATGATTTTACTCAGATCCTCCCTGATTAATTGCCTAAAGACAATAATATCATCGATACGATTTAAAAACTCCGGTTTAAAGGCATGCTTAACTTCTTCCAGCAATTTATCTTTCATATCCTGGTAAGTGCCTTCTTCTTTTTGCGACTTAAAACCCAGTGAACCGGTCTTGCGGATCAATTCTGCGCCGACATTAGAGGTCATAATAATAATGGTATTCTTAAAGTTCACCTTGCGGCCAAAGCTATCGGTAAGCCGGCCTTCTTCAAAAACCTGCAGTAGTAAATTAAAAACATCCGGATGCGCTTTTTCAATCTCATCCAGAAGTATAACCGCATAAGGCCTGCGGCGTACGATCTCGGTAAGCTGGCCGCCCTCTTCATACCCCACATATCCCGGAGGAGCGCCAATCAGCCGCGAAACATTAAACTTCTCCATATACTCTGACATATCCAGCTGCAACAATGCCTCCTCGTCGCCGAACATAAACTCCGCCAATGCCCGGGCCAGCAGGGATTTGCCGACACCGGTTGGACCCAAAAATATAAATGAACCTATAGGCCGTTTAGGATCTTTAATCCCGGCCCGCGATCGCCTCACCGCATGGGCAATGGCCTCAATCGCTTCATTCTGTCCTACCACGCGCTTATGCAGCTCCTCTTCAATCTTAAGCAGCTTCTCACTTTCTTTCTCTTCTAATCTAAAAACAGGAATCCCCGTCCACTGCGCTAAAATTTTAGCAATATCCTCAGCGGTTACCTCCGGACGCATTTTATCTTTGGCCTGGCTCCACTCTTTATTTAACCGCTCTAGCTCCTGACGAACGGAGCGCTCTTGATCCCTTAAAGAAGCGGCTTTTTCAAAATCCTGACTCTTAATATAAGATTCTTTTTCTTTTCTTAAGGACTCCACATTGGCCTCAATACTCTTGATATTTTCCGGAACAATCAGAACATTTAAACGGCTCCGAGAGCCGGCTTCATCAATTAAATCAATCGCCTTATCCGGCATAAACCTTCCGGTGATATAGCGGTCGCTTAATACTGCCGCCGCCTGTAACGCTTCATCTTTAAAAGTAACCCGGTGGTGCGCTTCGTATCTATCGCGCAGGCCTTTTAAAATTTCGATCGTCTGTTCGACAGTTGGCGGCTCAACCATAATCGTCTGAAAACGGCGCTCTAATGCCGCGTCTTTCTCAATATATTTGCGGTATTCATTCATGGTTGTGGCGCCGATACATTGCATCTCCCCGCGGGAAAGCGCAGGCTTCATAATATTAGAGGCATCAATCGCGCCTTCGGCAGCGCCTGCCCCCACTAAGGTATGTAACTCATCAATAAAAATAATTACATCCTGAGAACGTTTAATCTCCTCCATAATCGCTTTAATTCTTTCCTCAAACTGGCCGCGGTATTTAGTCCCGGCAACCATCAAGGCTAAATCTAGGACAACAATCCGTTTTCCTCTTAAAACTTCCGGAATATTGCCGGCGATAATTAACTGCGCTAATCCTTCCACAATCGCAGTTTTACCTACTCCGGCTTCCCCTAAAAGCACCGGATTATTTTTAGTGCGTCGGCTTAAAATTTGAACTACCCGCTCAATCTCCTGCGTGCGGCCAATTACCGGATCCAATTTATTTTCACGAGCCAACGCCGTAAGATCCCTGCCAAAAGCATCCAGGGCCGGAGTCCTGGATTTTGTGGCTTGGCCCCCTTGCGGGCTCATCCCCGGTAAAGCCGAACCCAAAAGGCTCATCACCTCATTACGCACAGAATTTAAATCCATGCCCAAATTTAACAATACCTGCGAGGCAATACCTTCCCCTTCGCGGATAAGCCCAAGCAAAAGATGCTCCGTACCGATATAATTATGCCCCAGGGAACGCGCTTCCTCCGCCGCCAGCTCTAAAGCTTTTTTGGCGCGAGGGGTAAAAGGAATGTCCCCGATAATCTGAGTAGTTGGCCCGGGCTGTACTAATTTTTCAATCTCCAGCCTGATATTTTCAAGTGAAACCTCCAGCTTCTGCAATACCGCAGCCGCCACCCCTTCTCCTTCCCGAATTAACCCCAAGAGTATATGCTCAGTGCCGATATAATCATGATTAAAACGCCTGGCCTCTTCCTTAGCTAAAATAATTACTTTTCTTGCCCTCTCCGTAAAACGATTAAACATGGTTTCTCCTCTAGATTATAATAAGTTAAGTTTCTTGCGAATCAACTCCGCCCTTTTTAAATCCCTCTGATCTGATGAAAGTTTTACATTCTCCAGCTTCTGCAAATGCGCCGGTTGAGTAATGATAAAAAGTTCATTAATCGTGCGCCGGTCGATATCTTTGACCATGCCCAGATCACTTCCTAATCTAACCATTGATAACAATTCAATCGTCTCCTGACTGGTAATAATCCGGGCACTTTTTAAAATACCCAGGGAACGATTAATCCTGTCCTCTAAGACCTCTTTTCTTTTAGTCAGCATAATCTCTCTGGCCTGCGTCTCCTGCTCGATAATCCGACGGATAAGGCCATTAATATTTTCGATAATTTCGGTTTCACTGTGGCCTAAAGAAACTTGATTAGAAATCTGAAAAAAATTACCGCTGGCCTGCGTCCCTTCACCGTAAAGCCCGCGCGTAGTAAAACTTAATTTGGCGATAGCGGCCAATACCCGCTCGATCTGCCGGCTCATTACCAATGCCGGTAAATGCAGCATCACTGAACCGCGCATACCCGTGCCGGTGTTAGTCGGGCAAGCGGTAAGATAACCAAAGTCCGCCAGATACGCGTAATCCAACAGCTTAGCTAAAGCATCATCGATACCATTGATAATCTCCCAGGCCTCGAAAAGATTAAAACCTGACTGCATAAGTTGAATACGTAAATGATCCTCTTCATTGATCATTACGGCGATATTTTCTTCATCATTAACCAACACCGCTTTCTGCTCTGTTTTCTGAGTATGCTCAATAGACATCAGATGTCTTTCGACTAAAAACTGCCTATCAATACTGTCTAAATTTGCCAAGACAAAAAGCGTAGAATTCTTAAGTAACTCCACTTTTTCCATTGCCTGGCTGCTCTTTTCCAGGACCGCATTTAACTGCGCCTTAGATGCCCAATGCGGGAAAGGAAATTTATTGAGATTTCTGGCCAGGCGTATCCTGCTGGAGATAACCACATCCGAATGCGGGCCTGTCCCCTTGAGCCATTCACTGGTATGATTGATTAAATCATTAATCTGCATATTATTATTCTTTTTCCTTTTTGGCTTCCATTTCCTTGATCTTATCACGCAGGCGCGCTGCCTCTTCAAAAGCCTCTTGCTGAATGGCTTTTTGCAATTGGTTTTTTAATTCTTGCAAGCCGGCTTTCGTTTTATAAAGCTTAGTGGGAGCTTTTGTCTTAGCCGGGTTTTTACCAATATGCTGATTTGAGCCGTGTATACGTTTTAACAAAGGCGCCAGATATTTACGAAAAACATTAAAACACTCCCCGCAACCCATCCGGCCGATTTTCTTAAAATCCGCGTAGGTTAAGCCGCAGCTGGGACATTTAATCGTAACCACCTCTTCTTCTTTACTGGAGGGCTTCTCGAAATTCGCCATACTCCCCAACAGATCACTTAAACCAAACTGCTGCTCCATGGCCGCACTCTTATGTCTGGCGCAGTCTTCACATAAATGCAACTCATTCATCTGTTCATCAATGATCTCAGTCAAATGCACGGTTGCCGGATTTTTACCGCAAATATCGCAAAGCATATTAATATTTTACTCCGTCTTTAGCGGTTAACTCTTTAAATTTCTTCATCAGGCTCAAGGTAAGCTTCCCCGGTTTGCCCTGACCAATAACCCGGCCATCCACCTTGACTACGGGAATAACCTCGGCTGCGGTGCCGGTAAGAAAACACTCATCCGAAATGTAAACTTCATGACGCGTAATTACATGTTCGTGCGCCGAGATCTTATTCTTACGGGCAATCTCCAGGATAGAATCGCGGGTAATCCCGCGTAAGGTCCCCATGCACTGCGGAGGAGTATAAAGATGCCCATTTTTTACCACAAAAATATTATCCCCGGTGCACTCCGCCACATACCCCAGAGAATCCAGCATGATTGCTTCATCGCACCCGGCATTGGCTGCCTCAATTTTAGCCAGAATATTATTTAAATAATTCAAAGACTTAATCTGAGGATTAAGCGCTTCCGGTAAATTACGCACCGTAGGCACGGTAACAATCACCAGGCCCTGGCGATAAAGTTTCTCCGGATACAAAGCCATTTTATCAGCAATAATAATAATTACCGAGCCCTGATCGCATTTACGCGGATCAAGCCCCAAATCACCTATTCCACGAGTAACCACCAGGCGGATATAAGCATTGTCTAATTTATTGGCCTTAAGCGTCGAAAGGACTGCCTTAATTAGCTGCTCTTTAGTCAGAGGAATCTTTAACATAATACTATGGGCAGATTCGAAAAGCCGGTCAATATGTTCATTTAATTTAAACACGCGGCAATTATAGGAACGGATTCCTTCAAAAACTCCGTCGCCATAAAGCAGGCCATGGTCAAACACAGAAACTTTTGCATTATCCTTATCATAAAATTTTCCGTTAATGTAAATCTTCATCTTTCCTCCTTCCCTCTTGTGTACGGACACAACACCCGCGCAACACCTATTAGCGCGGGGCGCCTAATGTAAAATAAGCCCATCCTTCAGATGAATAATTCTTCCGGCGCCACAGGCAATATCCTGATTATGAGTAACCATGACAATGGTAATCTTTTGGTTTTGATTAAGCTCAATTAAAAGCTGCAGGATTTTTTTGCCGTTTTCCGAATCCAAATTACCGGTGGGTTCATCACAGAGCAAAAGCTGTGGATGATTAATCAATGCCCGGGCAATGGCCACTCTCTGCTGCTCCCCACCGCTTAAAGCGCTTGGCCGGTGTTTAAGCCTAGCGGATAATCCCAATCTTTCTAAAAGCCCTAGAGCTACAGTTAAACTTTTTTTTCTTTCCCACCATGATTTTAAAATTCCCGGTAATAAAACATTTTCCAAAGCATTTAATTCCGGTAAAAGATGAAAAAACTGAAAAACAAAACCTATTTCTTTATTGCGAAAAGAAGAACGCCTATTTTCATCTATTGCGTAGATATCCGCTCCCTGGAAATAAACTTTGCCAAAAGTTGGATTATCCAAGCCGCCTAAAATATGCAAAAGCGTGGACTTACCCGCGCCGCTTGGCCCCTGGATTACTAAAAATTCACCCGCAGAAACAGTAAAATTTATATCTTTTAATACCTCAAGATTATTTAAGTTATCGCGGTAACTTTTACAAATCGAACTGGCTTTTATTATTTCTTCACTCATGCCGGACAGCCTCGCTGGGAATTATGCGGCTGGCATAATATGCCGGATAAATACTGGCCGCTAAAGTTATCACCAAAGCAGAGATTACAATCAGGGTTACGTCGCTAATATTAATATTCACCGGAATACGGTCAAAATAATAAATATCTTTAGGAATCAGGCTTCTGCCGATAATCTTAGATATAATATCTACCACCTTATCTAATGAGAGCGCCAGGCTTATCCCGGCAGTTAGCCCCAAAAAAATCCCGGTGATACCAATGGCCATGCCTTGAAAAATAAAAATCTGCAAGATGCTCTTAGTCTTAGCCCCCACAGAACGTAAGATACCAATATCCTTAATCCGGCTCATTACCGACATGATTAAAGTGCTCACGATACCGAATGCCGCCACCACCGTCGTCATGGTCACCACGATAAACATGACGATCTTCTCAAGTTTTAAAGCTTCGAGAAAATTCTTATTGGCATCTATCCAGGTGCGCACCTGATAGGGTCCAAAACCCGTTAACTCCCGATATAATTTCTCCTTGATATTCTCAACTTTATAAATATCCTGAACCTTAACGGCAATACCGCTTACTGCGCCGGGCATTTTGTAAAAATCCTGCGCCCCCTGGATACTGGTCAGGACTAAGCTGGAATCATACAAGTACATTCCGCTATTAAAAATTCCTTTAACATAGAAATCAGTTTTAACTAAAGTAACCGGAGAAATCAGGCTCAGCGTGCCCCCCACCTCCAGCCCCAGGCGCAAAGCAAGTTCGCCGCCTAAAGCCACTTCATTACCCGCCAACTCATAGCTGCCTGATTTTAAATATTCATTAATCTTAGATGTTTCTGTTTGCAGCTTTGGGTCGATACCGCGCACCTGGACCCCAAAAATCGATTTCCCAGCCTTGACCATGGCCTGGCCGTCAATAAAAGGAGACGCGCCGCCAATATAAGGAAAAGTTTTTAATTTGTCAATTACTCCGGCTGAATTCTTTGCGCCGTTATAAAACTCCAGCGACAGATGGGCATTAGTACCCACCATTTTATCCTCGAGGAACCGGTCAAACCCGCTCATCACCGAAATCACCACGATTAAGACCATTACCCCAATCGCAATCCCGACTATAGAGATTAACGCAGTAATCGAGATAATTTTTTCTTTTTTACCTGCCCTCAGGAATCTCTGGCTAATCCATAATTCTGAAAAAATATCAAACTTTATCCTCTTCATGTGAGCGCAGGAGAGTAAATAAAATTACATC
>JAUYDL010000078.1 GCA_030691865.1 Candidatus Omnitrophota bacterium
CTAATCGGGAACGCCCTGACAAAAGTTTCTTTATCAGAACGGACAATGCTGAATTTCTCTAAATCAACCCTTGATACAAGGAGCCTGTTGGCGGTATCGAGAAAGTTGTTGCAATGATTCTGGACATGAAAACCTATTAGATCACACCCAAGCATTCCTTCAAGAATCTCTTTGCGGTAAGGGCAGATAGAAAATGCCTCCGGAGTAGGCCAAGGAATATGCCAAAAAAGCGCAATTGTGGTATCTGGGCGTTTTTCTTTAATCATCTTCCCGAGCAGAGTAAAGTGGTAATCTTGAATAAATACAAAGGGATGTTTAGCGGGGAGTTCCTCCAAAACAGAATCCGCAAACTTCTGATTTACCTTTTTGTAAGCCTGCCAGTCTAACTCCCGGAAAATCGGCCTTGTATGCGTGTTGTGGCATAGCGGCCATAAACCCTCATTGGAAAATCCGTAATAGTAACCATCTTCCTCTTCTTTATTCAGCCAAACCCTCTTAAGAATATAACGTATATCTTTAGGCGGAACACCCAACTTGTCTTTTGAATTTACAAATTTCTTGTCCGCATTACCAGCACCGTGAGCAATCCATGTGCCGCCACAAGCGCATAAAACCGGATGAATCGCAGTAACCACACCGCTTGCCGGCCTGATGCATTTTTCTAAACCAGTTGCCTCATCAACAACATGCATATAGGGCTCACGGTTAGACACTACAATTAAGGCTTTTTCTCCTAACTTCGCCCGAATTAGGTCTTTTAATTTTGATTCTGTCCAGATTTCTTCTTTTTCTAGGCGAGCAGACGCTTCATCTGAAATCGTCCTGCGTGCGACTCTTAAACTCAATGCCGCCTGCTCAACTTCACTGGCAAGCTTACCCAGATCCCCTTTTTCTCTAATCGGATGCGCTTCATCAGTTTCGCCTCTCTGGAAAAACTTAAACCAATCCGTTAAACGTTGTATTGGAAGAGCAAAAATCTGCCTGTGTAGAAGAATGGATAAAACAAAAATAACCACAACTAAACTTATTAAAGTAGAGCTGATGCTCCTCCAAAGCTCAGTTAACCTTGCGAAGACATAAGAAGTATCGTGTATAACCTCAACCATTCCCAAAAGCTGCCCCTCATCATCAACTACAGGAAGAATATAACTGTAAACTTGGTAGTCTTTGAATTTCTCTAATTCTCCCCGCGGAATCTTATTGGCTATAATATCTTTGATATAAGGCTTGTCTTTTTCTTTCCAATCGGCGAACCTTTTAGTAAGCGCGATTATGTTCCCATCTTTATCGTAAATAACGCAACCTTGCAATCTTTCCCGGGTCTCAAATTTCTCCGCAAGATAATTTGCATTTTTTAAATCATGGCCCAAAAGCACATGTTTCACCGATAATTCCATGCTTTCGGCAACGGTCCTGGCTTTTCGCTTTAAGTCGTCAGTAAGCTTCTCTTCTTCTAAACGCACCTGGAAAAAGCCAAAAAGCGTAAAGGCCACGGAAACAATAATTAGAATCGGTAGAATAAATAAAAATACTCTTCTCATTTTTCACCTCAACAAAACAAAAACCGCCATCCTGCATTCACATACAAGATGGCGGCCCGACCATCAAAAATCTCCTCCAGAAATATTCACATATTCCCGGACCACTTATTAAAATTTGATTCGTTTGATTATACCACTTCCAATCAATATCTCAAGATATATATCTGCTACGTGTCAAAATAACTCTCTGTAAACAGGTATGGTAAAATTAGAGAGGTGTCTCGTTTCCCGACGCCCCAGAAATATGGTGCGGCAGGACTTTCTCAAAATGCTGGTAATCTTTTAAAGATTTCCAGTTGCCTCCCCATGCCCATCCCAAACGTATAAAAGTTTTTACAACAGGGGAATCATAAGCAAGCGTTCCCGGTTTACGCGTATCGTATACTGCATTAGGAGGCAATACAATGTTTCCTTTAATATAAGGATTTTGCACAGGATTAATATCAATAGCAAAACCATAAGCATGTTTAGAAAGAGATTTTTCTCCGGTTACCGTTCTATAATTAAACGCGGAAGTATTATTGGATAACATGGATTGATCATCCTCATTCCACTTTCCATTCTTAAAAAACCGGTCATGAGAAATGGGGATGACGGAAGCAATAGGAAATTTGTTTTCTAAAGCAACTCGGAATACTTCCCGAATATCTTCTACGAGTCTTTCATCTATAACAAGTTGCCCCTTGTGGATTTTCCCGTCAAATGAATAATATAATACATCTACGAGCCTTAGCCTCTCTTTAAATTCAGGCGGGCTCTCTTTTCTCAACGCTTCAGTCAATGAAATATCGCTATCGATAATCGGATTCTGGAGGGAGCCGGCTGGCGTTCTTCCTACTCCCCTAATCTCTATGGCGCATCCGAATAAAACTGCAATTAAGAATAAAAGGAAAAAAAATAAATATTTCTTTGCCGTATTCAACTCAAATTTTAGGATAAATGTGATCGGGCCAAACTATTCAAACTTAAGAATGCTTCTCGTATGATCCGAGGGAGAACCTCTCTTTAATAATTTCCTGCTAAAACCTCATAGTATGCCTGCGGATGTTTACAAACCGGGCATTCTTTCGGCGCCTCAACCCCTTCAATCACATAACCGCAATTAATACAGTGCCATTTTACCACGGATTTCTTTTTAAATACTTCCTGGTTTGCGATATTGTTGATCAGCTTACGGTAGCGCGATTCATGAAACTTTTCTACCTTTGCTATCTGCTCAAACGAACGCGCAACCTCAGGGAATCCTTCATCTTTAGCAGTCTTGGCAAAATCCTGATAAAGTATCGTCCATTCCATATTCTCACCTGCCGCTGCTTCTTCGAGATTGGTTTTTGTATCCTTTATTACCCCTGCAGGATAAACCGCGGTTATCTCCACATCTCCGCCCTCAAGGTGCTTAAAGAAAACTTTGGCGTGCTCTTTTTCGTTTTCGGCTGTTTCGGTGAATATATTTGCAATCTGCTCAAAGCCTTCCTTCCTTGCGGCGCTGGCAAAATAGGTATAACGATTACGCGCCTGAGATTCGCCAGAAAATGATTTCAATAAATTTTGCTCCGTCTTTGTACCCTTGATTGATTTGCTCATTTTTAGCTATCTCCTAATCTTCGATTTTCTCCATCGGTTTTTTGCAACAGACAAGTTCTCCGCCACCTACCTTAGTAACCGTAACTTCGTTACCACAGACATTACATCTGTATTTTTCTCCTACTTTTTGAACTCCCATAATAGACCTCCTTTTAAAATAATGGTTCCTCTCGTATGAATTGAGGGGAAACCTTTTTCTATTTACAGGTATGTATTATAAGGCTGAAGATGGCGGTTATCAAGGAAATTCGGGATTTAGAGAGACTATTTCCTAGCGTAATTTGTCCGTTTTGTCCAGTCTTTTTTGTCATAAAATTACCTAACTATTTACAATATAAAACGTTGCTTTTGGTCTGCTTCAAAGAGACAGACATCTGTTTTCTTTTTTATTCTTATTCATAAATTTCTTTCAAGAAAAACATCCTGCAAAAATTAGTTATTTTTTTTAGAAATCCGGCCCATGATAAATCCGGCAATAATAATCCCTGTCTTAATCGCCGCTAGAAACTTCTCTTTCAAAAACGCTTCTCTAATCCAAGCGAGAATTGACGAAATCCCAGTTGATTAAATGCTTAATAAATGTATCCAGATAATCTCCTCTTCTATTCTGGTAATCAAGATAATAAGCATGCTCCCACACATCAACCGTAAGCAATGGCGTCAATCCATGAGCGAATGGAGTATCCGCATTAGCTGTCCTCATGATTTCCAATTTGCCTTCCTTAATAACTAACCAGGCCCAACCACTGCCGAATTGAGTCAATCCCGCATTTTTAAACTCTTCTGCAAACTTCTCGAAACTCCCAAAAGCAGCCTTAATCTTCTTTTCGATTGCACCAACAGGAGGGCCGCCGCCCCCTGGTTTCATGGACTGCCAATAGAAAGCATGATTCCAGACTTGAGCCGCATTATTAAATATGGCTGACTTTGAAGTATCTTTGGCGGTTTTTTTAATGATGTTCCCGAGCGTCTCTTTAGCCAATTCCGTTCCCTCAATCAACCCGTTGAGCTTCTCAACATACGCACGATGATGCTTGCCGTAGTGAAAATCCAACGTCTTTGCGCTAATATGCGGCGACAAGACATCCTCCGCATAGGGTAATTCCAGTAAAAAAATAGCCATAACTTTCTCCTTTTTTTCTTAGTTATATTCTATGTATTATACTACAAAAAGCGGCTTATATAAATCAAAAACAGGCCGGTTGCGTAGCCTGTTTTTATCGTGGTATCTCCGCTAAGTACGTCCAAAAAGGGCTTACCATAAAAAGATTCTCCGTAAACAGGTCTTGCGGAATTTTAGATGTAACTCCCGTGAGGACGCCCAGAAATACGGCGTGACAGAAAGACTCTCTGTATACAGGTAAAATAAAAACCCGTAACGAATGTTACGGGCTTGTAAATACTTTAGGCACCCGATTAAATGATTTAACGTAGTGCCATTTTTCCTACAAAAAGATTTAGCGGAAAAAATGGGTCCCTCATCGTTAAACCGAGGGGAAAACTCTCTGAATTTATTAGCCTAATTATATAGGCGTTAACCTATTATGGCAAGAATTATTTGGTTTAGAGAGGGATTTTATAGCTGATTACTGGGCTGGTGAGAGCAAAATTTGTCCTTTTTGTCCTGTATTATTCAAGATAATCGCTGTAACTTTTCGGTGGCGAATTTGCAGGTAGAAACTAAAGGGACACACCCTATCTTAAGTTTATTGGAATCAAGGATGGCTATGGCCGACAGGAATAATATATAAAGGCACGTGATCTGCGGGTAGATTTAATATGCTTTTTACTTCCTCGTCGCTAAAAGCACCTATGGGGACGGAAACCAGGCCTAACGCGACTGCTTGCAAATGGATATTCTGGGCAATGTGACCCGTCTCAATATCAGCGTATCTCTTCCCGCGCTCCCCATACTTAAAGGTAACCTTATCATAGACTGCGCAGATGACGATATCTAATGGAGCGTCGCTAACTGAACTCTGACCTAAGCTAGCGTTACACAAATCGCCTCGTAAATCACCCTCGCTTAAAACCTCAAGCGCATGTCTCTCGGGAAGGTAATGATACACGCCGTCTTTGGTAAGTGCGTAAATCTCCATTGGGTATAAAGCACCTGCAGAAGGAGCGTTGCGCAAGCTATGACCTCCCCTTCTTTCCGTAATGCCTTGCGCTGCCCAGAGTAATTGGCTAATCTGATATAAGGTCAATTCTTTCTTGCTAAATGACCTCTGAGAACGCCTTTTGGCAATCGCTTCTTCAAGGGAGATTATTCCTTTAGTTATAGGTTGCGGTAATTGAATTTCTTTTGCCTTTGCCATACTCAAATCCTCCTTACCAATAAAAAGCAGAGTTGCTATAAAAATAATGTAGCCTATTTTGCTATATGAAATCATTTTATCAGCTTATCCAGAAAATCGCCCATCCTCTCTTTAAGGATATTCTGCGAATCAAAAAAGCAGCTATTATGTCCCCCGCGAATTTCAAATAACTCCTTTGGTGCCGGCGCGGCATCGTAAAGCTTTTTGCCCAGTTTAAAGGGAACAATTTCATCATTGAGACTGTGTATCATAAGCTTGGTTATTTTTACGGACCTTATCTTGTTCTCAGAATCAAGGCGCAGGGAGAATATCCAGTAAGGAAGAAAAGGGAAGGCGTATCTTGCCATATCCTTACCGTTTGAGAAAGCGCCCTCTGTAATCAACGCACGCATAGGGCGTATGGAGGCAAGGTCGATGATTGCCGCACTGCCAATGGACTCCCCGTACCCGATAATCTGCTCTTGGCTTATCCCGCGAGATAACAAATAATCAAAAGCTGCCTGGGTATCGAGATACAAACCTTTCTCAGAGGGTCTGCCTTTACTTAAGCCGTATCCACGATAGTCAAATATGAAAACATTACATCCCAAGCTATGGAAAAAAAGTATCTTCTCAAGTCGATGGCTGATGTTGCCGGCATTTCCGTGGCAGAAGAGTATGGTAAACCTCGCTTTTGGCGAAGGAATAAACCAAGCATTGAGTTCTATATTGTCCCTGGTTTTAAAAAATACATCCTCAAAATCCAAGCCGCTATCTCGGGGAAGAAACTCTATTTGTCTAGCGGGATAAAAGATTGCGTGATTCTCGAAGTATCTTAAAAATAGGAGGATCGCAACGAAGAATATAAATAGAAACAATAATTGAGGCATAGCTTTAAAATGCCAGGGCATATATATAAGGAAGGATTAAGGTGCCTAAACCCTGAAAACGCTATCGCTTAAAGACCTAATTTCGCCGAATTTTTCTCCCCACAAGAAACCTAACCGCGCACACCTGAAACTCCCGCAGAAGGCGGAACACTTGCCTATCTTTTTAGGCAAGGTGTCTCTCTGAAACCCTCGTCTTTCCGTTTTTGTCTAAGTATGGGGTAAAGCTGGTCTCTAAGGAAATAACTTAAAATGCACCGCGCCCTTGGGGGCGCCCCCGTAGCTCCCATGCTACCCCTCCCCTCGCTGGGGCTCGGGGTCGCTTGGCGGCCGCTTAGTTATACTCCTTCCATATCGCATCCAGCGCTTCTGCCGCGCGCATACGCAGCTTAATATCCACCAAATCAGATATCTCGGTATCTTGGGGATTGATTTCAATCGTAAACCGGCCTAGATGCTTCGCTGCTACCATCGGCTGCCGAATGTACGGAAAAACGCTGGTCGTGCCTATCGAAAAGTAAATATCAAATCCCCGCGTTAATTCCCGCTCAAGTACCGCCACCCTATCTTCCGGAAGCATTTCTCCGAAGAAAACCACTTCCGGCCTGGCTATTCTACCACATTTTGGACAAAGCGGCGGGATATTTATTTCGCTGTAATCTTTAACTACGTCTCGCCACCCACAACTTGTACAAACTAATTTATGCATATTTCCGTGAATATCAATTATATTGCGCGATCCGGCAGCATGATGGAATCCGTCGATATTCTGCGTCAACACCCATACGCGCTCAAAATGCTTTTCCATCTCCGCAATAACCTCGTGTCCCCGGTTAAACCTGGCATTCCGGCAGTTCTTTTCTATCTGCGAAAGGTATTTCCAGGTCACTTGCGGCCGCTTCTCTAAGGTTTCTCCTGCCAGGGCCATTTCTACCGAGATGCCATCTTCGGTTAACTTGTCATTATACAGCCCGCCGATTCCCCGATATGTCGGTAAGCCCGAATCCGCGGAAATCCCGGCTCCGGTAATAAACAGGATACTTTTGCAATTCTTTAAAAGCTTGGTGATTCGGGCTATAGCTTCGTAATCAGTATTCATTTGTACTTCGGGCATACATGCGCGTTCCCACCCCGCGCCCCGTCTAGCGCTATCTTTTTTGAAAAACTGCCGCAATTTTTAGGGGACGGAAAATAGAACCGTGCCCTTTATTTGTTAAATTACGGGCCGGTTGAATAATTTTCTCAGCTCCTGCTTCGTCTGCATCAGGATACGTTTCTGAAGAGGGTCAATGTTCTTTCCGGCACGATTGATATAAAAAGACAGTATTGACATTGCGGATGCAAAAGGATTACTTTTTCGCCGCATGCTTGTCTCTGCTGATCGCTTTAATGAGGCTGCGATCTTGCGCGGATCTTTCCAGGTAAAAACACCCTGTTCTAAATCAAGAGCATTGCTGAACTTTGTCACCCGGTCAGACCACTTTTTTACTCGCTTCATACTTACCCTGCTTTAATATCCGTATTTGTTTTCGAACCTCTTGTTTAATAACAGACTCTCAAGAGCGTCTTACTATCCCCCTTGTATTTACTTATAGATACCCCTGGCGCTATCTGGTTGAAAACGGGGCAAAAAATATTAAGGGTCCCTCTCCTATGAGCCGATGGGGAACCTCTCAATTGATACTTAATAAAATATATTATTTTTTTTCAGTAAAAGCTTTAAAAATATCTATTGGTATTGGAAAAAGTGTTGTTGTATTATTTTCTTTTCCTATCTCAACAAGTGTTTGCAAATATCGCAGTTGTAAAGCCATGGGGCTTTTTTGCATCAGCTCTGCTGCTTGACAAATTTTTTCGGCGGCTTGGTATTCACCCTCAGCGGCTATTATTTTCGCCCTGCGTTCTCTCTCTGCCTCCGCTTGTCTTGCCATAGCCCTTCTTAAGTCCTCAGAAAGATCAACATGCTTAACTTCCACATTAGAAACTTTTATACCCCAAGGATCTGTCTGTTTATCCAATATAGTTTGTAACGTGTCGTTAATTTTTTCTCTTTGAGATAATAGGGTGTCTAATTCCATTTGACCTATTACGCTCCTTAGGGTAGTCTGGGCCATTTGTGAAGTTGCAAATTGATAATCTTCCACTTCTATAGTTGCCTTTATAGGGTCCATTACTCTAAAATAAGTAACTGCATTAACTTTGGCAGAAACGTTATCCTTTGTAATAATATCCTGCGGTGGTACATCTAGGGTTACAAGTCTTAAACTTACTTTTACAGCTCTATCTATTGGCCATAGAACGAATACAATACCAGGACCTTTTGGTTTGTCTAATACTCTGCCCAATCTAAAAATAACAGCTCGTTCGTATTCATTGAAGATTTTAATACAACTTATTAAATAAAGTATGACTATCCCCACAATTATTCCTAGGCTCCCCATATCATCCTCCTTTACTTAATCACATCTTTCTACAATAAGAGTCATTCTGTCAACTTTCACGACCCTTATCTTTTCGCCTGTTTTTATTTCCTCATCTGCTATTGCATTCCATGTTTCCCCATGAACAAAAACCTTTCCTTCTTTATCAACGTCTATATCGGTTTTTGCCTGACCGATCTCTCCTATTAATCCCTCCTTTCCACTTATAATCCGCCTTTTATACGCTTTAACTATCGCTCCTACAAGAAATATTGTAATCCCAGCCGTTGCTAAACTAGACGATACGGCAAGCATCATAGAAACTCTCATTATTTTATATGGCGATTCAAATAGAATAAGCGAACCCAATATCATACACACTATCCCACCGAGAGTCAAAAGACCGAAGCCAGGTACCTTCGTTTCAGCTATAAATAGTATGATTGCCAAGAAAATTAATGCTAAGCCTGTATAATTAGTAGGCAGTATTTGCAAGCTAAAGAAAGCTAAAATAATACAAATTGCTCCAGCTATTCCAGGGAAACCTACGCCGGGATGCGTAACTTCATACAAAAGACCATAAAAACCTAACAACAATAATATGTAAGCAATATTCGGGTTAGCCAATACATTAAGAAAGCGTTGTCTAGAATTCATATCTATATAAACTATAGAGGCATCTTTGGTTTTGAGGACGATTGTTTTATTATCAATTTTTATTCTTCTTCCATCTAGCTGTTTTAAAAGATCGCCTTCGTCCTTTGCGATAATCTCAATGACATTGTTTTTCAAGGCCTCTTCTTCAGTAATCGAAGCGCTTTCTCTTATACTTCTTTCAGCCCATTCCACATTTCGATTTCTCTCTTTTGCTATAGATTTTATAAATGCTACGGTATCATTTAAGATCTTGTCGGCCATTACATCGGTATTTTCTATATCTTTTTCTAACTTTTTTGTTTTATCTCCTTTTTCTTCCTTGTCTTTTTTCGAAAATGAATCTATCAAATCACTCAATGCGTCCCAGATAGAACGTTTTCCACCTCCTAAAGTTACTGGATGAGCAGCTCCTATGTTTGTTGAAGGTGCCATTGCGGCTATGTGGCTAGCGTATGTAATAAATACACCTGCAGACCCTGCCCTTGAACCACTCGGATATATGTAAATACAAACAGGAATCTTGGAGGATAATATCTCTTTGACAATTGTACGCGTCGAAGTTAATAAACCACCTGGCGTATCTAATTCAACGATTAAACATTCAGAGTTATCTTGATACGCTTTATCTATAGACTTTATAATATAATCTGCAGTAATCGGATTTATGGTATCGTCTTTTATTTTAATGATGTAAACTTGGTTTGCTTTAGCAAATGTTTCATAATGAAGCGGCGTAAGAAAGGTAAAAACGAAGAATACAAAAAGAATTAAAAATACTTTAATTAAGTGTGATTTATTTTTCTTCATATATCATTATTTTTAATAAAGTATAAATAAAATAAAAAAATATGCAAGTCTATACACTGGACACTGGAAATGAAGATGTATCTTCCTAGCTTCTTCAATTATACCACTATACCACTTCTATTTCAAAATGGTAAGGAATTTAGGAAGTAGATTTATGGCAGGACAGCCACCAATTCAAACTTATATGTTGTATTGCGTTCACAACGTGCTGATATTATGTCTTCCGGTATTATATACAAAGTTATGGACCTATATGCATTCATAGTATATCCAAAAAACACTATCTCCAATAAAGTTTAAGAGGTGACTCCGCTAAGGCCGGGCAGTAATATTGCACAAGGGGAAGACCTCTCCGCATACAGCTATTGGTAAATTTGAGAGGTATCCCCGCTAGGGACGCCCAGAAAGGGCTCACCATAAAAACACTCTCTGTAAACAGGTAAATCGAATAGGAGGCAGGATTACTCCCACCGTCCTTTCACACCACCGTACGTACGGTTCCGTATACGGCGGTTCATAAAGATTTTAAGAGTATATCAGTTTTGTTTGTAAGGCTACTAACCCAAGTTTATTAAAGTAAGT
>JAUYDL010000029.1 GCA_030691865.1 Candidatus Omnitrophota bacterium
TACCTTTACTCTGACATGATTACCAATAACATTATCCCCATCTTTTAAGTAAGCAATTCTACGCACATCCAATCTTACCGATGAATAAAATTTTAACGCCCGTCCACCCGGAGTGATCTCAGGGGAGCCAAACATCACGCCAATTTTTTCCCGCAGCTGATTGATAAAAATTACCGTAGTTCGCGATTTACTGATAGCGCCGGTTAATTTGCGCAAGGCCTGTGACATCAGGCGCGCCTGAAGCCCCATATGTGAGTCGCCCATCTCTCCTTCGATTTCTGCTCGAGGAGTTAATGCCGCCACCGAATCAATTACCACTAAATCTACGGCATTAGAACGCACTAAAGTTTCTGTAATCTCTAAAGCCTGCTCACCGGTGTCCGGCTGCGATATTAAAAGATCGTCTAAATTTATTCCGATAAGTTTGGCATAAGTTGAATCAAAAGCATGTTCAGCGTCAATGAATGCTGCCACCCCGCCTTTTTTCTGAATCTCCCTTATTGCCGTTAAAGTCAAGGTGGTTTTACCGGAAGCTTCCGGTCCAAATATTTCAACCACTCTTCCGCGAGGAAGCCCGCCTACACCCAGAGCCAGATCCAGGGTCAGGGCACCTGTGGATATCGTTTCAACATTGGCTTTGGTGTGCGCGCCCAACTTCATAATCGAGCCTTTGCCGAACTGTTTCTCAATCTGGGCAAGCGCCAACTCCAACGCTTTTTGACGGTCCGATATCTCTTTTACATCTTCCTTTTTCTTATCAACTGTCATTGAATCCTCCAATCTTTAAATTTAAGTAAATATTATAACCCACCCCCACCACACTGTCAAACGAATATTACTTCAAACCCGAAACATTAAACATTAAATCTATATGCACATGGTTTATCAATGAAAATCCCTCCTTTCTACCTTTAATAGACGTAGAAAGAAGGGGCATCTAACATACAAAAAACAAGATCCTTAAATCTTTTATCCAGCGCAGTCCTTTACACGAAGTGTAAAGGAAAAGGGAAACCTAACAAAAATTAAGGGACGTCCACTTTTTTACTTTATACCACCCTCAAGCAGGATTGATGGTGTTTAGAGAGCTTGGGGAAAGAAATATTGATACCCCTACCCAAAGAAGTAGCAATTTTTATTAAAGTCTCTATAGTAAGGTTTCTTTCTTCTGCAGTCTCTATCTGGGAAATGAATTGCTGTGATACGCCTAATCTTTTAGCAAGTTCCCCTTGAGTTAATTCTTCATCCTCTCTCAGTTCAGCTAGCTTTTGGGCTAAAGCAGTCTTAACACATTCCATCTCATAGGCCTTTTTAAATGCTTTATTTTTCAGCTCCTCTTTGAGATGTTGCTCTATATTTTCCAGTTTAACTTTCTTCATCTAAATCACCTCTTGATCCTAATCTTTCTATATGATCGTATCCAGCCTCAATCAATCCTTTTCTTTTTAAACATAGATTCAAATCGTTGCGCGGAATTTCTCGTGTTCTCTTATTAATAGCATGTACTAAAACAGCGTTACCTTTTAAATAAAAGAAATAAAATATCCTGTTATCCCTGGGCCGAAGCTCATAAATGCCGTTTTCCAAATAACCTGCCATCGGACGGCGCAGATTATTTCCCTGCTTCTTTAATTCGCTAATATACGCGAATACTTTGGCGCGCTCTTTTACTGGAAGAGATTCTATAAAGTCCCTTACCAGATTATCCCCGCGCTCATCAATAAAATAATATATACCAGAAAGCCTATTTTCTTCCATTTAGAGTATACAAGATATAACTTGTATTGTCAAGTCTTTATTTTTAGCTTATAGCTTAGGACTTAAGGCTTACAGCTACAAATAAAAATCCCTCCTTTCTACCTTTAATAGACGTAGAAAGAAGGGGCATCTAACATACAAAAAACAAGCACCTTATAGTTTTTATCCAGCGCAGTCCTTTACACGAAGTGTAAAGGAAAAGGGAAACCTAACCATTCTAAAACCTAAAGAAATAAACTTAACTTATTAATTAGCCTTAACCTAGTAAATACCCCCAAAATTTATTATAACTTACATCACTATATAATGCTCCGGTACCCAACTCATACTGAATACGCATGGTATCATTCAAATTTAAATAAACCGCTACAGTGCCACCCATAGTATGCCAACTGGCAAGAGGTTTTACATAAATTATCGAATCATAAATAGCTCCATTTTTCCAAAAAGCCAATCTATATTCACCGGTACCAAGGTTAGGCAACAATATATTGAAACCAAAAATATACATACCCGCCACAGGAGCGGTAAATATACCCGTAGCTGTATTATAATTACTCCCAATATTAGTCAAGATGTTGCCCCAGATAACAGTATTAGGAGCACTTATCGCCCCGCTATAGGTTGCCACAAATGCTGTCTGAACCGGCTTAGTAACCAGGCCAGCCGGATCGATTATCATCGCATTATTGGTTATACCAGCAGTGTAGTTATTAGAAGTCCCAAAATACATACTCGTAGCAGTACTAGACTCTCTTAAATAAATTCCGGCTTTGGGTTTTGTAGGATTGTTTACCGTAGTTGACCAGAAAATACCAGGCGTAAATGCCGTATCCGTCAAATCCGTGGTAATCAGAAGCCCTGCCTTGGTAACCGCTTGAGTAAAATCTGTCTGCGTAGTACTTTCATCTTGGTTGTAAATATTTAAGTTTTTATAGCTCCCATAAGGCGAAGGATAGTAGGTGGTGATGGTGATGGATTCTTCAGCAAAAACACAAGTGGAACAAAGAAATAAAAGAAAAGAAATTAAAAAAATACTTTTTAATAATCTAGGCATGTTCACCTCCAAGGTTAGCTTTATTTATTATAATTCATCCACTTTATCCTGTCAAACGAATAATCTTACCCTCCAATAATCTTACCCTCCTTGACAACCAGAACAGAATGTGTTAGATTTAACCATTATGGAAGAGCTAAATAAACTAAAGATCGAACTTGAACGCACAAAAATCGAGCTGAGGATACTCTATGAAGTATCCAATGCTATGCGCACCACTTTAAAGCTGGATGAAATCCTCTATATCATCCTTACGGGTGTAACTGCGCATACCGGACTGGGATTTAACCGAGCTATGCTTTTTTTAGTAAATGAAAAAGAGCAGCTCATTGAAGGAAAAATGGGCATCGGGCCGGAAAATGAAGAAGAAGCTAATATTGCATGGACCAAGATTGAAGAGGAAAAAATGGACCTTGAAGATTTAATCAATGTCTTTAAAAACTCTGACGCGGTACTAGAGTCAGGCTTTAATCGTCAGGTTAGAAATTTAAAAGTATCCATGCTTGATAAAAGTGAAAATCCGCTATCTTTGGCAGTATTAGAAGGCATGCCCCTGCATTTAACCGGCCAATCTATCCATAAATACCAGAACTCACCGGTAATTAAAATACTGGGAGGCCATGAGCTCCTGATTATACCGTTAAAAGCCAGAGACCGGGTAAACGGAATTATTGTTGCGGATAATTTTATCACCAACGATCCGATCACCAAAGATGATATCCGGATGCTTACGATGCTGGCCAACCAGGCGGGCCTGGCCATTGAAAACTCTCAGCTTTTTGAATTGACCGTAGAACGCGCACATTCAGATTACCTGACTAATCTCTGGAATCACGGATACTTTCAGTTTCTGCTGCAAACAGAATTGGAGAAAACTAAAGCCACTAAAAGTTCTCTTACTTTAATTATGATCGATATTGATGATTTTAAGATTTATAACGATACGCTTGGGCATCAGGCAGGAGATAAAATATTAAAAGACCTGGCCAGCCTCTAACGCAATCAATCCCGCAAGATGGATCAGGTCTGCCGTTATGGCGGAGAGGAATTTACGATTATCCTTCCCCATACGGATAAAAAAGAAGCTTTCTTGATTGCTGAACGCATCAGAATGGATATTCAAAAATACCCTTTCCTGAATGAGGAGATCTTTCCTAATAAACAACTAACGGTAAGCTTAGGGATTGCCACCTTCCCTGAGAATGGCCTGCTGGCTGCGGATTTAATTACCAGTTCAGATAAATCACTCTACCAGGCTAAAAACAAAGGTAAAAATAATACCTGCTGCGGTTAATAGAATAATGGGGACGGTTCTATTTTTCTTTAGAGAAAAATAGAACCGTCCCCATTATTTCATACTGCGACTGCTTCTGGTTCTTTTTGGTTTTCTTTATTCTGCGATAATTTCACCGAAACAATCTTAGAAACCCCTGACTCATCCATAGTGATCCCATACATAATATTGGCATTCACAATGGTTTTCTTATTATGTGTAATCACGATAAACTGCGAAGTTTTAGCAAACTCCTGAAGAACTCTGGAGAACCTATCGACATTTGCCTCATCCAGGGCAGCATCAATCTCATCCAAAATACAAAACGGCGATGGCTTGACTTTAAAAATTGCAAAAATAAGCGCGATCGCCGACATACTCTTTTCACCCCCGCTTAACAGGAGTACATTCTGTAATTTCTTTCCCGGAGGCCGGCAAATAATTTCAATTCCCGACTCCAGAGGGTCATTCTCATCTAAAAGATATAGCTGCGCGTCTCCTCCGTTAAAAAGCAGGCGGAAATAATTCTTAAACTCCACCTTTACTTTCTCAAATGTCTCCATAAACATCTGCCGACTGGTGCGATTAATCTTTAAAATTGCCTGATGCAAAGACTCTTTGGCATCCGCTAGATCCGTCTGCTGCTGAATAAGAAAATCATAACGTTTCTTTAGTTCATCATACTCTTCAATCGCCACCAGATTAACCGTGCCGTAGGAATCTAACTTCCTCTTTAATTCGCTGATCTCTGCAGATAACGCCTCTTGGTCTAATTCTATAAGCGGCTCTGTTAAAAGGCCTAGATCAACCTTATAAGCCGAAGACATCCTCTCTTTAATCGTGGTATAGCGATAATCCAAATCCTTATCCAGCATCTCTAAATCATGCAGACGGTTCTTTATCTGATCCAATTGTTTACGGTCAGCCTCAATCTTTTTTACCACCCCGGCCGCGCCGTAAGATACCTCATTATACTTAAGCTCAATTTCCTCCAGGGAAGTTTTTTTCTGCTCTATCTGGATTTGGCCTTGTTTATTCGTATTCTGACATTCCGTAATTTCAACCTTTAAAATCTCCTGGCGCTCTTTGGCCTCGCTAATCTGCCGCTGGATATTTTCCAGGCTCGCCTTATCCTGCGCATAAGTTTGATCTAGGATCTTTAAAGTTGCCGCATCAGAACTAAAACGCCTATTCAGAGCTTCAATTTCAGTCTTAGTTTGGGTAATAAAAACTAAAACCTCCTCGCGTAACTTACTATTTAAAGAGATGGCATCCTCTTCTTGCACGATTGCATCCTGCCTTTGCCTCTCTTGATTATTTAAATCCAGAAGCTGATTCTGGGCGCTGTCCAAATTTTGCTGGATAGCAGAAATCTCCCGCGCTACATCAGCCAGCTCCATTACAATCACATCCTCTTCTTCTTTAATTTTGTCAAACTGTTCCGCAATCGCAGTGTGGTGGGATTCTTTGTTAGCCAAAGCAATCTCGTAGTTACGTAACTCCAGCTCCAGGCCCGCAGACATCTTATTTAATTCCGAAATACAGGCCTGCCGCAGCACCATTCTATTTCTTAACTCACCGAGATTCTCTTTTAGCCTGGCAATCTTTTCATTAATTTTCTGCGTATCTAATTCAATGGGCTTAGCCTCTCCGCTTATTTTAAAAGCGGCAGTGCTCAAAGCCAGACGATCCTGTAGACT
This sequence comes from Candidatus Omnitrophota bacterium, assembly GCA_030691865.1. Lineage (GTDB taxonomy): Bacteria > Omnitrophota > Gorgyraeia > Gygaellales > Profunditerraquicolaceae > UBA6249. The sequence goes on from JAUYDL010000029.1 coordinate 5,789, forward strand.
TAAAGGCAGCTGATTCTGGATCTTTACCACCAGGCCCGTTAAATTCTCATTAGGCATTTTGTCCAGAAAAATGACGGCATTTGACGACTCGCCGATACCATCATATTTGCTCTTTAATTTCTCTAAAAATTCTTTATGCGAAACTAAAGTGAGCTTTTCATTTCCCAGGTTCACAATCTCTTTATTAATTTTCTCTAAATTTAACCCCTCCTGCGCAAGGCTTGCCTTGACATCAGAAATCCTCTGCTTAAATTCAGCTACTTGCGCTGCCGTATCCTCTAATTCCTGAGTAACTTTGGCTAAAGCCTCTTGGGTAATTACCTTATCCTCATAAACCTTGGCCTTTTCTATCCCCAACCTCTTTTTGCGTGCCAGAAAGACCTGATGCTTGGAATTAAAATCTCCGATTTGGTTATTGGTATTAGAAATTGCGGTTTCTAAATCTAGAATTATTTTTTTACATTCAGCTATTAAGCCAAGGGAATTCTTTATACTGGCGCCCAGCTTATCAATCTCCTCTTGGCTTCCTGCCAAGCTGGCTTGCTTGACTTCTATATTCTGCTTAAGGTTAGCGTACTCGCCACGAACCTGCTGTAATTTTTCTTCATCCTGAACGAGTTTAGCGGCCGCCTGGTCAATTTGCCCCTCTAAAACCTGGTTATTCTGCATTAATTCATCAATGTGTTGCTGATTAAAATTGATGTGCTCATTATTACGTACTAAACTATTTTCCAGATTAAGCATCTGGCTGCGCGCCTCCATCATCGCTTCCCCTAAACTTTTTAGCTCTGACTGACGATTGGCAATTTTTGCCTCTTGCTGGGCAATTAATTCTATTAAAGAAGATTCCTCTTTTCCTAAATCCTTCAATTGCCCAACAATCCCATTTTTCTCTTCCAACAAATTCTTCTTATCCAGAGTGGCTAAATCTATCTCTTTTAATTTTAATTCTTCAAAAACTTCTTTATACCGACGCGCTTTGTTGGCCTGGCGTTCCAGGGAACCAATCTGACGTTTGACCTCCGCAACAATATCATTTACACGCAAGAGATTCTGCTCTGTCTCATCCAGCTTACGCGTGGTTTCTCTCTTCTGGGCTTTATACTTACTTATTCCGCTGGCTTCATCAAAAACCACCCGGCGGTCTTCCGGCCGGGAACTTAACACCAAATCAATTTTCCCCTGGGCAATGATCGAATAACTCTCCGCCCCTACACCTGTACCTAATAACAAATCCAGGATATCCTTAAGCCGCACAGTTGCTTTATTCAACATATACTCGCTTTCCCCTGATCTAAAAAGCCTGCGGGTAATAAGCACCTCCGGATTGTTCAGATTAAAAAAACGGCTGGTATTATCAAAAGCCAGGCTTACCTCGGCCATACTTAATGGCTCCTTTTGATCCGTGCCATTAAAGATAACATCCAGCATCTCAGAGCCACGCAATGATTTTGCGGATTGTTCACCCAAGACCCAACGGATAGAATCAAAAATATTGCTATTATGCACGACAATATCCTGAGCAACAAAATTATGGTTACCAAATATTGACAAGTCATAAACCCATTTCGGAGACTTAATTTTCTTTATTCCCACAATCTCATCCCAATAAATATCCGAATTTGCCAGGCGCTTTAAATACTCAAAAATTGCCTTTGCGGCACCGATAATCTCAGCATGTTCAGATATTATACTTAAAGCTTCAAGCAACCCCTGGCGCGAAGGCAAGCATCTATTTTCGTAATAGCTGGCTAACTTAGGTGATAATTTTCTAAATCTTTTAACTTTAAGCCCTGATAATTTGACCAAGATCTTAAAAATAGCGTTAACCTCAGGGATAAGGTCATGATTTGGATTACTCTTGCCCTGATAACTTCTTATTTGCGCCAATTTATCTGATTTTCTCCCCACAAAACTTAGTTTAGCGGCAAGCCTTTTTGTATTTTCATAACCATAAATGTAAACAGAATAGTAAGCTCTCTTTGTTTTCTTCTTCGAATTTGTAGCGGCTTTCATCTTCAGCCTGATTACTGAATTAACCCCTAACCTGAGTAACAAGCTGCTTAAACCCTGCGCCAGCTCCTTGGAAGCGGTTGAATACTCAAAATATACTGCATCTTTCGTGCAAACGAATCCATCGCCTTCAAACAAAGCAGAGATAAAACTCACTACTACATCTTCAGAGCAACCGAATAACTGAGGCGGTATGACCTTTTCTTTTGATACGCTCCCAACCTTAAAATTAAAAGCTGCCTCAAGAAATTTAGCTAGCGCCGCGGAGAAAATAATTACATCGCTGGTTCCTCCGGTTTTATAATGGAACTCTTTTGCCTCAACGCCGAATCCGGCTTTCGCGCACCAGATATATTCATCCAGGATAGCCCTCTCTTCATTAACAAACCAAGCCTGGTTACCTTTATTTGACCTTCCTTCCGCGATTAAATAGCCTAAGAATTTCGCCACCTGAGAGTTAATTTCTGAAGGAATATTTATCCTGCCGCAACTGCGGGATTTCAAGGTTTTGGCAAAATCCGGGATCTCTTCTGCCTTGCTTTCAGTAAAAATCTGCATAAAATTAGCAACATTCATTGCCTGGCCTGACAATGCGCATTTAACCGCAAGGCTACCCTTTCCATTACTGCCAACAGCATGCTTTATAATAAATTCAGCAAATTGTTCAGAATAAGGTATATAAAGCAAATCTTCAGCTCTTATACTTTTGTAAATATGCATTAAATCAAGCTTGTTATTTGTTTGGATATTTGGTAATTGACGCGGAACAGAAATTCTTAACCCCTTGCTTAATTCTTCAGCTTTAAGCTCAACCAAACTTCCATTTTTAATCGTAAAAAACGGATGGTAATGCGTAGTGGTAACTTTTTTCCCTGAGCGAGTCTGAATCTCAAGCAAATAATCCGGTGCTTCTTTTTTTACAAAAGCAAAAACCGGTTTTGGCTCAAGTTTAAAAGTTTCAGGATTTAAAGAAAGTACGCGGACATTCAAAGGGTTTTCAAAAGAGGTATAGCCGTCTGTATTCTTTTCAACGCGAGATGCTCTTTCAATTGTCTCTTCAACAAGCTCTCCGATTTTAACCTGCAAGCCATTATCCAAAGTAACCAGTGAATCATACTGCAGGCACTTCCCGCAGCCATTTGGGCCGACTACCGCCGTAATCCCCGGTTCAAAGTTAATGGTAGTCTTATCGCAAAATGATTTAAAACCAATAAGCTCTAATCTTTTAAAATACATGTTTTTAATCCTCCTAATGTGGTTGCGACTGCTGTCCGTCAAGCCAATCATCAATTTTATCTTTTTTAAAACGCCATTGCCCGACCAGCTTTAGCGCAGGTATCTTATTATGCTTTAACCAGTCATAAATAGTCCGACGGGTAACCTTTAAATAATCCGCCAGATCTTCTATAGTCATTAAATTACTATTTACCATCATACTCTCCGAAAGACCTCCTGAATTTTATGTTTGCATTATAAACAAAAGAATAATTTTTGTCAAGGAGAATCTTTACATTCTTTAACATATGGATACAAATAAGTGCAATATAAGGCAGATTCCTGCAAAACATATCATTGAGCAGTGTAGACAGTGTACGTAACCCTATATTCATCAGTTAGTTCTGTAAGAAATACTATTCTAAATAAAGGGGACGGTTCTATTTTTTGAAACAAAAAATGAGCAAAAAATAGAACCGTCCCCATTATTTTTTATTTACGGAAAGCTACTTTGAAAGCTTGAGTTAAAGCAGGAATGACCTGAAAAAGATCACCGACAATCCCATAAGTGGCTACCTTAAAAATCGGGGCTTCGGGATCTTTATTAATCGCCACAATAATCTTTGAGGATTGCATGCCTACAAGATGTTGAATCTGGCCGCTTATTCCGCAGGCAAAATAAATCTTAGGGCCCACCGTGCGTCCGGTCTGGCCGACCTGATGTGAATAAGGTATCCATCCGGCGTCAACTGCCGCGCGGCTGGAACCAATTGCTGCCCCTAAAACATGGGCCAAATCTTCTAATAGTTTAAAATTTTCCGGCCCACCCATTCCGCGGCCTCCGGAAACAATAATATCTGCTTCGGATAAATTTACCGTAGACTCAATCTCTTCAATAATATCTAAGAGCTTAGTCCGCGAAAAATAAAGCGCTTGATCAAAACTTTCTTTAATAATTTTCCCCTTTCGTTTTTTATCCGCTGCCATCGGCGCAAATACTTTATGCCTGACGGTAGCCATTTGCGGACGGTAAATCGGAGAAATAATTGTCGCCATGATATTGCCGCCGAAAGCCGGGCGTGTCTGCAATAAAATCTTTTTATCCGGGTCAATATCCAGGCCCGTACAGTCTGCGGTTAAGCCGGCTTTGATATTGATCGCCACGCGCGAAATCAGGGATCGGCCGATATTGGTGGCACCACACAAGAAAATCTCAGGCTTATACTTCTTGACCAACTCCACTAAAATATTAGTATAGGGCTCATCCTGAAAATTGGCTAGCTCTGGAGCTTCCACCAGATAAATATTATCCGCTCCGCAAAAAATCAGCTCATCTAACTGGTCTTCTAATTTATTGCCAATCAGAACTCCGCTGACGTTAGTATTTAATTTTTTCGCCAACTCCTGGGCCTTGCCTAATAATTCGTACGAAACCGATTGCACCCGGCTATTTTTCTGCTCGATAAAAACCCAAATTCCCCTATAATCTTCTACACAGGAATTTGGTGCTGCCGTCTCTAACTTCTCTAGCAGCACCGCGTTAAATATACAGGCATCTTGGCAAGCGCCGCAAAGAGTACATTTTTGTAAATCAATTACCGCCTTCTTGTCCATCATTCGGATGGCATCAAACGGGCAGGCCTTTACGCAAAGAGTGCAACCCGTACATTTCTCAATAATAATGGAAATCGGCATCTTTAATTAACCTCGTCTTTGATCAACTCCACCAGCTGCTTAGTAATATCAGAAATCTCGCCCTTAAGTATCTGGCCACCGACTCTGGGCGTAGGAGTAAAAATTTTTACAACCTGAGTAGGCGAACCACACAGCCCAATCTGTTGCGGGTCTAACCGTAACTCCTTTTGGGTAAGCGTAGTAATCTTAGCCGACTTTGCGCGCATTAAACCTCTTAATGAAGGAATCCTGGGTTCATTAATCTCTTTGACTACGGTCAAAAGCGCAGGAAGCGAAGTCTGGATAATTTCAAAGCCTTCTTCCATCATCCTCTCTACACGCATTATCTTATCGGTTGCTTCTTCTATTTTCTTGACATAAGTTACCTGCGGGATATTCAAATGCGTGGATATTCCCGGACCAACCTGCGCTGTATCTCCGTCTGAAGCCTGCTTGCCGCAAATAATCAAATCAAACTCGCCCAGTTTTTTAATCGCGCCGGCCAAAGTATAGCTGGTTGCCCAGGTATCACTTCCGGCAAAAGCACGGTCACAAACTAAATATCCTTCATCAGCCCCCAGGGAAATTGCTTCGCGCAAAGCGCTATCCGCTTGCGGCGGCCCCATTGTCAGAACAGAAACCTTACCCCCGAATCTTTCCTTAAGCCGGATAGCCTCTTCAATGGCATACATATCAAAAGGATTGATAATCGACTTAACCCCTTCGCGTATCAGCGTATTGGTTTCAGGATTGATTCTTACTTCGGTAGTCTCAGGAACTTGTTTGATACAAACGATAATATGCATAGATCCTTCGTCGTTCTTCGGGGACGGTTCTCTTAAAAAAGAGAACCGTCCCCTGATTTTATTTAACCATCTCCTTAATCAACTTCAAGGCAATAATCCCGCGTTGCACCTGATTGGTACCCTCATAAATCTGGGTAATTTTAGCATCCCGCACATATTTTTCAATCGGATAATCCTTCATGTAACCATAACCGCCGAATAACTGCAAGGCATCCACCGTAACCTTCATCGCCACATCCGAAGCATACATCTTAGCCATGGCTGATTCTTTAGCCACATCCTTGACTCCGGCATCCACCATTCTAGCAGTAGCATAAACTAAACCGCGCGCTGCCTCAACTTCCGTAGCCATATCCGCCAGCATCCATTGAATCCCCTGGAAACTAGAGATAGGTTTACCAAACTGCACTCTTTCATGCACATATTTAACCGCCAGTTCCAGAGCTCCTTGAGCAATACCTAATGCCTGGGCAGCTACTCCAGGCCGCGACATATCAAAAGTCCTCATGGTAACAATAAAACCCATCCCTTCCTTAGCCAATAAATTTTCCGCAGGAATTTTACAATCCGTAAAAATTAACTCTCGTGTACTTGATGCGCGGATTCCGAATTTATCTTCTTTTTTGCCAAAACCAAAACCCGGGGTGCCCTTTTCTACGATAAACGCCGAAGCCCCGCGCGCCCCTTTGTTCTTATCCGTCATGGCAATGACCACGTAAGTCTCAGCATCGCCACCATTGGTAATAAAATGCTTTAAACCATTTAGAATATAATGGTCACCTACTTTTTTAGCGGTAGTCTTAATTGCTGAAGCGTCGCTTCCGGCTTCCGGTTCAGTAATAGCAAAAGCCGCAACTTTTTTACCACTAGCTAAAGCCGGCAAATATTTTTTCTTCTGTTCAACGGTACCGAATAGGACAATCGGAAACGTTCCCAAAGCACTAGCAGCATAGCAGACCGCAATACCACCGCAAGCGCGAGAAAATTCTTCAGTGGCTAAACATAAGTTAAATACGCTAGTCGCAAATCCGCCATACTCCTGGGGAACAAACAGGCCGAACATATCCGACTCAGCCATCACCTTCAACACCTCCCAGGGGTATTCTTCGCTGATATCATATTTAGCCGCAACCGGACGAATCTTCTCTTCGGCGATCTTATGCGCCAAATCCTTGATCATTTTCTGTTCTTCAGTCAACAAATAATCCATCTCTCCTCCTCATTGTTAAACCCTAAATTCTAAACTCTTCCCGCTAAAGCAGGAAGGGTTTCGAGTTTAGGGTTTAAATTTTAACATATAAATTTGTTTTTACAAGGATTTTAACAGCGCAATCTCTTGGCAGTTGGGGAATTTACAACAGTTAATGCACTCCGCCCAAATCTTATGCGGGAGAGCCTCATGCTTAATCTTTTTAAAACCTATTTTTTTAAAAAAATCCGGCTTATAAGTGAGCACAAAGATCTTTTTTGCCCCCATCAGGCGAGCTTCGGCAAGACAGGCCGAAACCAAATCATGCCCCAAACCCTTTCCTTGCTTATTTTTAGCAACGGCTAAAGACTTAATCTCCGCTAAATCATCCCAGGAAATATGCAAGGCAGCGCAGCCGGATATCTTGCCCCTATCTTCATAAACCCAAAAATCGCGGATATTCTCATAAAGCTCATTGAGCGAACGCGGCAACATCACATCCTGCTTGGCAAAATAGCCAATCAGCTCTTGAATTTGTTTAATATCTTTTATTCTGGCTTTTCGGATCATTTGATTTCCGTGCCTTTGGCCACCACAACAATTCCCGATTCACTGACAAAAAACTTCTTCTTATCTTCTTCCAAATTAAAACCAATAACCATTCCCTGCGGTATACTCACATCTTTATCAATAATCGCCCGTTTAATTTTAGCGTGCCTGCCTACATTAACACTCTCCATTAAAATTGAATCATAGACCTCAGAGAAACTATTGATCCGGACATTCGGTGACAGTATGGAACGCTGCACCCGGCCGCCGGAAACTACGCAACCCTCCGAAACTATGGAATCAAGCACCAACCCCACCCTTCCTTCTTCTTTCTCTCCGGAGTGCACTGTTTTTACCGGAGGATACTGTTCCTGGAAGGTTCGAATTAACCACTCCTGATCATAAAGATTAAACGTAGGATTAACCTGGATTAACTCCATATTTGCCTCGTAATAAGCATCAATGGTCCCGATATCCCGCCAATACTCCTGGCTCTTATCCTTATTACGAAAATTATAAGCCGAGATCTTCATCCCTTTTTTTAACATCTGCGGGATAATATCTTTGCCAAAATCATGCGAGGATTTGCTATTCTTAGCATCCTCCAATAATTCCTGCATTAGTACCTTCTGATTAAATACATAAATCCCCATTGAGCCAAAAATCTTATCCGGTTTTCCGGGAATAGTTTTAGGATTTGCCGGCTTTTCCTGAAAACCGGTAACCCGGCCCTGAGCATCTGCATCCACCACGCCCAGATGTTTAGATTTAGACTTATCGATCTCAACCACCCCCACCGTCAGATCCGCGTTTTGCTCACGGTGCACATCGATCATAGAATAATAATTCATTTTATAGATATGGTCGCCGGCTAAAATCAAAACCTCATCCGGACGGTCCATTTCTAAAGTATAAAGATTCTGATAAATCGCATCCGCAGTGCCCATGTACCAGGAATCTCCGATACGCTGCTGCGCGGGAAGCAGCTCGATAAACTGGCCTAGTTCCGAAGGAAGAAAATTCCAACCCAAACGGATATGTTTTTGCAAGGAAGCGGATTTATACTGGGTAAGGATATAAATCTTGCGCATCCCTGAATTAATACAGTTACTTAAAGTAAAATCAATAATCCGGTAAATGCCCCCAAAAGGAACTGCAGACTTAGTGCGGTCTTTGGTTAAAGGCAACAGCCGCTCGCCTTTTCCACCGGCCATAATAAAGGTTAAAACTTTACGCATCATTTAAGAAACGCTCCAATTATACCGTGCCTGATCATCATCACCGCGATCGCCGCCAGCAATATATACATTATCTTAGAATATGCCCGTGTGCCGTTGGGGCCGATCACCTTCATTATCGTATCAGCCTTAACCAAAGTAATCCAGACAAAAAACATATTTAATACTACTGCCACTAGGGTAGCCAGGGCGCCAAAACTGTTCATCATCATCAGCGTGGTAGTCAAAACCGCTGGCCCGGTAATTAATGGTGTACCCAGGGGGAATACGCCCATGTCTTTATCATGAGAACTTGTTAATACGCTTTTCTGAGCACCCGGCAATAAAAGACGTACTGAAATAACAAATAAAAGCGCGCCACCGGCAATCTGAAAATCAGGGATAGTTATACCTAAAAGCGAAAAAACCCACCGACCTATGAACATAAAAATAATCGCTACCGCCGTAGCAGTAGCAATCGCGTCTAAAATTATCTTATGCCTCTGAGTTTTTGAGGAACCCTCAACCAGAGATAGAAAAATAGGAATATTGGCAATCGCATCCACTGCCACAAACAGCGGAATAAAGCTAAGTATATAGGGTTTCAGCGCTTCCATCATAATTTATTATTATATAGAATAGTCAGTAAAATGGCAATAGAAAAAATCGATTTAAAATAAAGGGGACGGTTCTATTTTCCGTATTAAAATAGAACCGTCCCCTTTTATTCTATTCAATCTTATTAATGAGGAATAAGCAAAGAAAGCTGGTTAATGCGGATAAGACTATCAACCATTTTAAGCCCACCAGAGGAAGTAGGAATGCGCCGGATAAATTACTGCTTACTCCGGCTAAATTATTTATACTACATAAAAGCGCAAATGAAGTTGCCTCTAACCCGCGAACCGAGTGGCGGGCCATAAAATCCATAACCATCAAAAATATAAACATCCCCAAGAAACTATAAACCACATCATAAGCTACTGCGGTTACCGGAGTATAATATAGGTAACTTAAGGTAGTTAATCCTCCCAAAAACACTGAATAATACAGCCACTTCTTAATATTTATCTTTTGGCTAAATTTGTAATAAAGTAATGCCCCAATAACCCCAAACACCGTGCTAATCGTGCCTAATGTCCCGATCCACATCTTGCCCCATTTAAAACTATCCCGCTGAATAAAAAATAACGGGGTGCCAAAAGATGGAGAGTATTTATACAAAAATATAAATAAACCGATAATCAATATTTTCTTATCACTAAAAAGTCTTTTTAGGTCCGTAAACAAGGTTGAATGCTTCTTCTCTGTTTTTTCTTCTTGATAAAAATACGCCGGCAGGCCAACCAATAAATAAATCGGAACCAAACATAAGAAACCTACTTGATAACCCCATTTCTGGGCGATAAAAGCTCCGCCGATTCCGGTAAATAACCCGGCAATTAAAATTGAAATCCATTGAATGCTCTGAATCTTCCCGGTGGCCTGGTATTTCTTGCCTTCCACGCACATAATTCCATCAACCGCCACATCACGAAAAGCGGCATTGCCGGAACTAATGATCAGTAATGCCACCAAGATAAAAAGCGGCAGATGCATTAAACCTAAAAATAAAACAAAAATTATATCCAGCGCTAAAGAAATAAATATCCAGGCTCGTTTACTAAATAAATTATCGATAAGATAACCAATCAACGGCTTAACCAGCCAGGCAAAGGTAGTCAGGCTGCCGATAAGCATGATTTTTTCAGGAGAAAAATTCAGGGTCTCTTTAAGATAATAAAATAACCCTTGGGCCGGCAGGCCTTCTATGCCTTGCGTAAAATAAACCGCGCTACTTAGAGCAAATATCCAAAATAGTTTTTTATTCTTCATATTAAAAATAAAGGGGACGGTTCTATTTTTCCTGCGTCCATTTCTAGAAAAATAGAACCGTCCCCTTTTATTTAATTTTATTGAACTCCTGCTGCATCCGGTTTAACTGTTTCTGCTGGCAAGATTACTGCGGGCTTTGCAGTACGCACATCGCGCATTAATGACTTACTCTGCTTAACCGATAAAACTGCCAAAGCTAAACAAGTTATGAAGAAAACAACCGACATAATCGTGGTTATACGCGTAAGAAAAACACTGGTCTTGGTTCCAAACATCGACTCTACCCCGGCAAAACTTTCTACTAAGCCGGCGCCTCTTCCGCGCTGAATTAAAACTAATCCGATTAAAACTACACAAGCAGTCACATGAATTATAATCAAAAATGTCATCATTTTACAACCTCGCTGGTTCGAGTAACGATTGCACTAAAACTATCCACCTTTAAGCTTGCCCCGCCCACCAAAGCACCGTCCACATCCGGTTTACCGATTAACTCCGCAATATTTTCAGGCTTCACACTTCCGCCATACTGGATTCTAATACTACCGGCCACTTCTTCCCCATACATCTTTCTTAATAAATCACGGATATATTTATGCACTTCCTGCGCTTGATCGCTAGTAGCAGTCTTACCCGTACCAATTGCCCAAACCGGCTCGTAAGCAATCACAGTTTTGATCATATCTAGAGCGCTAATATCCGCTAGGCTACCTTGAATATGATTTTGGATAACTTTAAAGGTATTGCCCGATTCTCTTTCCTGCAGATTCTCCCCCACGCAAATAATCGGAGTCAACCCATGCTTTAAGCAGGCTTTAATTTTTTTATTTACAGTCTCATTAGTATCGCCGAAAAACTGCCTGCGTTCAGAGTGCCCGACAATAACATACTGGCAACCCGCATCCTTAAGCATAACCGCAGAAACCTCTCCTGTAAAAGCACCCTCATCCTGCCAATAGATATCCTGAGCGCCTATGGTTATATTACTATCTTCCAAATCATCCGCCAAATACGCCAGTAATGTATAAGCGGGACAAATTACGATATCCACATTTTCTATTTTATAAAGTTCTCTTTTTAAGGCAACCGCTAATTCCTGGCCGTCTTTAATCGTTTTGTACATCTTCCAGTTTCCAGCGATAATTAATTTTCTCATTTGTCCGTAAGCGCGGCAATCCCGGGTAAAGTTTTACCCTCCAAGAACTCCAGGCTTGCCCCTCCTCCAGTTGAAATATGCGACATCTTATCTTCTAAATTAAATTTAGCAATCGCGGCTGCCGTATCCCCTCCGCCGATTATCGAAGTAGCCTTTAGGCCTGAGATAAATTTAGCCACCTCCAGCGTCCCTTTGCTAAAAGCATCCATCTCAAAAATTCCTAAAGGCCCGTTCCAAACAATGGTTTTAGCCAAACTTAATTTATCTTCAAATAACTTAATTGTCTTAGGCCCGATATCCACGGCGATTTTACCGGCCGGTATATCAGGACCCACTATTTCGGTTTTAGCCGCCGGATCAATATTATCCACCACTACGTGGTCAATAGGTAAAAGAATCGCTTTATTTAATTTTTTAGCTTGCTCTAAAATCGATCTAGCTAAATCTAGCTTTTCTTTTTCCAGCCGAGAATTGCCAATCTCTATGCCTTGGCTTTTTAGAAAAGTATAGGCCATACCACCGCCGACAATAATCGCATCACACTTAGGAAGCAGATTTTGAATAACCCCGATTTTATCCGATACCTTGGCTCCACCTAAAATAACCATAAACGGTTTTTGGGGATTACTAACCGCGCCACCTAAATATTTAATCTCTTTCTCTAAAAGAAATCCCGCGGCAGATTTTAAGAAATGCGTAACACCTTCGCAAGAAGCATGCGCCCGATGCGCCGTACCAAAAGCATCATTAACAAAAATATCCGCCAAGCTAGCTAACTTTTTGGCAAAATTTGCATCATTTGCTTCTTCTTCGGCGTGGAAACGTAAATTCTCCAGCAAAATTACTTTTTTTTTAGAATTATCGATTTCCTGTTTGATACTATCGCCAACACAATCATTAAGAAATAATACATCCTGCCCGAGCAGCTCTTTTAAACGCGCGGCTACCGGTTTGAGGCTGTATTTAGCCACCGCTTTGCCATCCGGCCGGCCTAAATGGCTCATAATTACTAATTTTTTGGCCCCCTTCTTTAAAATATATTTTAAAGTAGGCACCGTTGAGCGAATGCGCGTGTCATCAGTAATATTAAGGTTGGCATCCTGCGGCACATTAAAATCCGCCCGCACTAATACTGTCTTGTTTTTTAAATCGATATCTTTTAAGGTTAATTTCGCCATCTCTTCTTCTTCCACAAGGAGGACACCCGCGCAATACCAATCAGCGCGGGGTGCCTTTCCGAATATTTAAGCTACAATTGACTAAACCTTATAGCCCCTTCTTAGCAATATACTCGCACAAATCCACTACCCGATTAGAATAACCCCACTCATTGTCATACCAGGCCAGCACTTTAACAAAATCATCCTGAATAATCTTGGTAATCTTAGCATCCACTACCAAGCTTAATGCGCAATGATTAAAATCAATTGAAACTACCGGATCCTCAGTATATCCAAGTATCCCCTTCATTGCGCCTTCGCTAGCTGCTTTAAAAGCAGCATTCAATTCTTCAACCGTAGCTTTTTTTGCCAACATTACGGTTAAATCTACTACTGAAACATTTGGCGTAGGAACACGAATGGCAAAACCATCCAGCTTACCTTTTAATTCCGGGATTACTAACGAAATTGCCTTAGCCGCACCTGTAGAGGTAGGAATCATCGAAACGGCAGCAGCGCGTGCGCGGCGTAAATCCGAGTGCGCCATATCCTGCAACTTCTGGTCATTAGTATAGGAATGTATCGTAGTCATCAGGCCTTTAACAATCCCCCAATTATCCTGCATCACCTTGGCCACGGGTGCAAGACAATTAGTGGTACAAGAAGCATTGGAAATCACGTGATGATTTTTAGGGTCATATTTTGATTCGTTCACTCCCAGAACAATGGTTATATCTTCCCCTTCAGCCGGAGCAGAAATAATAACTTTCTTAGCACCTCCCTTGGTGATATGATTCTCTGCGCCTCGCACTGTTTTGCCCTTCTTATTCACTCCGTCATGCTTAATGGTAAATAATCCGGTAGACTCCACAACGATCTCTACCCCTAAATCTTTCCAGGGTAACGCTGCAGGATCCGTTTCCTTTAAAACTTTAATCGCTTTACCGTTAACCGAAATTACATCAAGCGCGGTTGCCTTAACCTCACCGTTAAAGCGTCCATGCACAGAATCATATTTAAAAAGATAGGCGTTGCTCTTGGCATCCGTCAAATCATTAATTGCCACTAGCTCTATATCTTTACTATTCTTCTCTAAAATAGCCCGGGCCACTAAACGGCCAATCCTGCCAAAACCATTGATCCCCACTTTAACAGCCATTTGACTCCTCCTCTTATTATAGTTTTTTGCTTTCGTGCTACATCCTATCTACTAACTACTACCTACCTGCCTGACGGCAGCCAGGGCAGGCAGGCTAACTACCCTATATTTATGTTTAGTCTTTTACGGCTTTTAAATACTGCGCGGCTAATTCAGGCGAGGTTGGATCAAGATAAAAACCAGTTCCCCACTCAAAACCCGCCACCTCAGTTAAACGCGGCATAATTTCAAGATGCCAATGGTAATACTCTACGCCGGCATCGCCATTAATCGGCGCAGAATGAATTATATAATTATATGACAAATTTACAAATACTTTTTTTAATTTCGCTAAAGTGTACTTTAAAATCTTGGCCAGCGCCACAATCTCTTCAGCTGACATATGGTAGAAATAACCGCTATGCTGCTTAGGAAAAATCATAATCTCAAATGGAAACCGGGAAACAAAGGGGCAAAATGAAATGAAATACTTATTTTCTAAAATCACCCTCTCCTTATCCTGGACCTCCTGACGAATAATATCGCAGAATATACAACGCTCCCGGTAATTATAATAATTTTGCGCTCCATGAATCTCCTCCAGCACATTTTTGGGTACCATCGGCAAGGCGACTAATTGCGTATGCGGATGCTCCAGGGAAGCCCCGGCTGCTGCGCCATAATTACGAAAGACCATAATATATTTAAAACGGCTATCTCTTCTTAGATCCGCTGCGCGCACACAACACATCTTCACGTAACTTTCGATTTCCTGCGGCAGGAGATCCGAGATATCTTTATTATGATACGGGCTCTCAATTAAAACTTCATGCGCACCGATACCGTTGGACATATCATAAATACCTAATCCCCGACGGTCAAGCTCACCTTCAATCTGTAAAACGGGAAATTTATTGGCTACCACGCGTACCTGCCAACCGGGAGTATTCGCCCCTGTGCCCGGATCGCGAAAACAACTTATTTCAGGCGGGGTCATAAATTCATTGCCATAACAAAACGGGCATAAACCTCCGTCGGGAATATACTGCTCATATTTAAAATCTCCCGGTTTCTTCGGATGAACCGTATCCACGATCACCCAGCGGCCAACCACCGGATCTCTTCTTAATTCACCCATCTATATTTTAACCTCTCTTAAAAATTTAGCTGTATCTTCAGGCGGAAGCGGACAGATATAAAAACCCGTTCCCCATTCAAAACCCGCCACCTTAGTTAAACGCGGCATAATCTCGATATGCCAATGGTAATCCTGATCAATAGTCTTCCAGTAGCCCACCTTCTGCCGGCGAAAAGGCGCGGTATGAATGAGATAATTATAATCCGGGTCATTCAATCCTATCTTTAACTTTAAAAGCACAGCTTTAAGCACGCGGGCTAGATTTCTCCTGGACTCCGCATCCATACAGGTATAATCACTGCAATGCTTCTTAGGTAAAATCCAGGTCTCAAAAGGAAACCGCGCGGCAAACGGGCTAACCGCAACAAAACCATCAAAATCTAAAATCACGCGTTCCTTTTGCGCCAATTCCTGTTTAATTAAATCGCAAAAAACGCAGCGCTCATGATAATCGTAATATTGACGCGCCCCAACCAGCTCTTCTTTTACGCGTTTAGGAGTAACTGGTGTGGCAATCAATTGCGATCGCGCATGCCTGATCCCGCCGCCACCTGAACCTTTACCGTAATTTTTAAATACTAAAACATATTTAAACCGGCTGTCCCTCTCCAAATCCACTAATCTATCAGAATAGCAATTAAGCACTCTGGTAATCTGCTCTTCGCTTAAATCCGCCATATTGGCGATATGCTGATTCGTCTCAATCACAACCTCATGCGCACCTACGCCATTCATTACATCATAAATGCCGTTTCCACGACGATCTAAATCACCTTCAACCCTTAAAAATGGGGAAATGCTAGGAACTACGCGCAAATCCCAACCCGGGCCATTACGCGTAGAATTACGCGGTCGGATAGCATAAATTTCAGGGGGAGTATTTCCTTCCCTACCTTCACAAAATGGGCAGGCCAACTGATCTTCCTGATCTTTGAGTTGGCCGACAAATTGATCAGGGCGCCGTGCGCGTTCGGTGGAGATAATTACCCACCTACCTATAATCGGATCTTTCCTTAATTCTGGCATAGAAAGTAATTATAACAGAACTCCTAAAAGTTGCAACAAGTTTATAACATCCCGTCATTGCGCGAAACGAAGCGACCGAGGGCGAAATGCCCGAGGAAGTGCCGAGCCCATCCGGGCGAGGCCAATCTCGTAAACTATTTATTTTTCCTTAATAGGCGTTTAGCGGCTTTCCGCTCAATCATTTTTACCGAGCGATCAAAATCGCTGTCTTTTGCATCGCAGGCTTTGATCCTTTTGAGATTAAATTTATCATATTGTACTTCCGCATGCCCAAGCGCAAGCTCATGAGATATCTTGCCTGCATGAGCGAGAATTTCCCGCTCATTAAGCGACAAAAATCCGTCAAGCTTTTTAATCCAGTCCTTCATATACATGGGGGTACGGCGCATCGCCTGGCCTTCGGCGAAAATCAGATATTGCTCTACGAGATTGTTGAGCGCCAAAAGTTCTTGTCCATAAAGATAATTCTTCGCGATGGCGACATCGTGTTTGCGAACTTTAGCGCCTCGCCAGCTGGTAAGCCCCATGTTCGTCTTTGAGCTGTCAGCGCGTTCGCGTATAATTTCCGCGGCTGTTTTGCCACTGATTGCCCAATGCATTTTATTCTGCACCGTTTTAAAGAAGTCAATGCTGATTTCCAATGCAGGATTGTAATCTACGCTAGTAGCATAAATGTCCGTTATCTTCTGATAGAACCGGCGCTCGGAGGTACGAATATCCTGAATACGCCGGACAACCTCATCAAAATAATCAAAGGGTTGATCGGGATTTTTAAGCCGTTCGTCATCAAGCACAAAACCTTTTACAATATATTCCCGCAAATGCTGGGTTGCCCATTGACGAAACCGCGTGGCGATATGTGATTTAACACGATATCCAACAGAAATAATCACATCAAGATTATAATATTCAATTTTTCTTTTGACCGGCCGCGTACCTTCTATTTGAACTGTCAAGAATTCCTTGACAGTTGCCTTAGGTATTAATTCTCCTTCTTCGTAAATATTTTTAACATGGACGCTGATGTTCTGCTTAGTAGTCTGAAATAGTTCCGCCATCAACTGCTGAGTCAGCCAGACCGTCTCATTTTGAAAACGAACATCAATTTTAATTTTTCCGTCTTCAGTCTGATAAATTATCAACTCGGACTTATTTTCTTTATTTTCCACTGGTTAACTCCTTTTCTAACTTTTCAAGAAGTTATCTTTCATCTAGTTTGCCATAACCTTAGATTGCTTCGCCCCGCCTGCGGCGTGGCCCGCAATGACCGGAACCCGCAATGATGCAAACTATTTATTCTTCCCTAAAATTTCACCTGCGGCAAGCTTATGCCCGATAATAAAATTCTGTGCCGACATACGCTTTCCCGCTTCCAGCTGCAGCTCTTTAATTTCTAAAAAACCTCTTGCGCAAGCCACAACAATACCATGCTTGTCCGCCCTGATCACTTCACCAACTGAAGGCTTATGGCTAGGGAATATCGGTAGGACTTGCGCCTGAAATATCTTAAGCAACTTCTTGCGATAACTGGTAAATGCCCCCGGCCAGGGGATAACCCCTTTTATCTGGTTATGAATATTCACGGCAGAAGTATCCCAATCAATTAAACCGATCTCTTTTTTCATCTTTGGGGCATAGACAACCTTATCTTCATCTTGTTCCACCAAACGATAATCCCGGTTATCAATAATCACCAACACCTCCATTAAAAGCTGGGCTCCGCATTGACTCAGTTTCTCTTCTAAACTAACCGCAGTATCCCGATCTTCGATTTTTATTTCCTTCTGCATAATTACCGGGCCGGAATCCATCTTTAGAGTTACATAGATAATCGTAATCCCGGTTTTCTTTTCCCCATTAATTATCGCCCAGTTAATCGGAGCCGCCCCCCGGTAACGCGGCAGAAGCGAAGCGTGGATATTAATCGGCATAATCTTGGGAATATCTAAGATCTCTTGAGACAATATCTGGCCATAGGCGACGATTACAAAAAGATCCGCATCCAGGCTCTTTAAAAATTTTACGCTTTCTTTACTATTGATATTTTCCGGCTGAAAAGTTTTAAGCCCGGCGGCAATAGCCGTGTTTTTAACATCGGTAGCCGCTAACTGTAAATGCCGGCCTTTCTGTTTATCCGGCTGGGTAACCACACAGGCCAACTCATGCTGGCTTTTAATTAAAACCTCAAGAACCGAAACACCAAAATGTGCACTTCCGAAGAATATTATTTTCATCTTAGATAGGGTCTACATCCACCGTCACTATTATACCTGAAAAATGCCCTTCTTTTAAGTGTAATTTTAAAAAATGGCTGGCTTTCTCTACGTTAGGCGCGCGCATTAATATCTGATAATAAAAATTCTCCCGCAATTTAGCCGGTTGCCCGGGATTAAGGGAGAGCATTTTTATACTGCTTGTCTTAATCTTATTTAATTTTTCAAATAAATCACAAGCAGACTGCTTAACCTTTTCCAAACTTTCCCCTCTTAATCTAACCAGGATCATATGTTTAAAAGGTGCAAAGTTTAGCTGTTTGCGTTGTTTTAATTCCTCTTTATAAAACAACCTTGAATCATTCTTAATCAAAGCCTGAAAGCAATGATGGTTAACATTAGCGCTTTGAATAATTATCGACTTAGATGTTAAACTAACTAACCCCATCAGCAGATTAAAAGTTTTCTCAGCAGCGCGAAAATCCACCCGGTTAAGCGAATTATCTATCGCCAAAACCCCTATTAAATCAAAATTTATTTCCTGGTGTTTAATTACCGAGCTGGTAGCAACAAAAATATCCACATTCATACGCGCCTGTGGGAAAATTCTCGCCAGTTCGCTTTCTACCTTTTCTGTGCCGATACCTGAATATTTAATATAACCGGCATTACAATGTGGACAGATTTTAGGCACCGGCATTTTAAAATTGCAATGATGACATTTTAATTTATCATCATCAAAATGAAATACCAGATTAATATTGCAGCGCGGACATTTCAAAGCCACCTGGCAATTATGACAAGCAACCGTGGTAGCAAAACCTTTGCGATTAATCACCAATAAGACCTTACCTTTTTCAGCCAGGGCCATCTGTATCGCATCCAGCAAAAACTTTGAAAACATGGATTTGTTTTTTCTTTCCGCATAAGCCAGCCGGCGCACATCGATAACCTTAACAAGCGGGTAAGCCAGTTTTGAAGGAATAACTTCAAGATCCAGTTTACCTTTTTGCAACAGATAAAAACTTTCCAAAGATAAACAATGACTGCCCAGAATAACTCCTGAACCCTGAATCTGTGCGCGCATCAATCCAACTTCCCGGGCATGATAATGCGGAACCTGCTCCTGCTTATAAACCTGATCCTCTTCTTGGTCGATAATCATCAACCCCAGATTATTCACGCAAGAGAAAATACTTGAGCGCGTACCGGCCACCACGCAGTAATCTGCTTGTCTGATTTTTTCCCAAATCTCCAGTTCATTAGGCTGTTTGCGGAAGGAGATAAAAACTTCTTTCCCCAAACTCTTCTCCAATTTCTCTTTTACCCTTTCCACTGCTGCGATATTACTGCACAGAATAATTACCGACTTTTTAGCCGCCAGAACTTTCTTAATCTCCCTTAGGTAAACCGGTATTCGGTCAAACCCCTGAACAAAAAGGGGACGTTTCCCTTTCTCAAGAGAAAGGGGACGGTTCTCTTTTTCTGAAACCTTATTAAGAGAACCGTCCCCCTGATTTAAGTCTTTCCCCTTCCTCAACTCATCCGGTAACGCCGCTTCAATTGCCTCTCCCCAGGAACAACAATAATATTCCGCCAGCTCCTTAGTCAACTGAAGCATCGAATCATCCAAGATCGGGAATAAATCAATAACCGAGATAATCTCTTTTAATTTTTTGATTTTAGTTTTATTATTTAATTCTACTACGTAGGCAACTTCTTTTTTGTTGCGGAAATTTACCCAAACTCTTGCTCCAATGTTAACTTTGGCTTCCAGGCCCACCGGAACAAGGTAATCAAACGGGCCATCAATCGGCAGGCCCAACACCACATTAGCGTATAACACTAGCCAACTCCTTACAAGCAAACGGCTTTTTAATCTCCCTAATCCTTTGCCTTAACTCCAGGATTTTTTGCGGATTGTTTTTTAAATCCAAAACAAAATTTTTTATTTCCTCGATGTTTTTAGGGCTTACTACAATACCATATTCTGCTAAAGCTTCTACATTAGCTGTTTCCTGACCCGGGATAGCGCTAATAAATATCACCGGCAATTCCATAATCAATACCTCGGTAATTGTAGCGCCTCCGGGCTTTGTAACTATACAATCAGAAACCGCCATTAATTCTTGAGCGTTATCCACAAACCCAAAGACTTTCACATTCTCTAAATTTCGCTTTTGCAGGCGGGCAAAAAGTTTTTTATTTCTTGCGCAAACTACCAGCACCTGTGCCTCACACATAAGGCTTTCGGAAATTTCCTCAAGCGGCCCGGAACCAAATGATCCGGTCATAAGCAAAACTGTAAAACTATTTGGATTTATCCCAAATTTTTCTGCCAACTGAGCTCTATTTTGAGTTTTAACAAAACTAGGGCTAAACGGGATACCGGAAGCCTGAATTTTTTGTTCCTCTACCCCCATATTTAATAATTTATCCTTGGTTAACCTTGAGGCAACAACATAAAGATCCGTGCCGTTTGAAACCCAAAACGGATGCACCCCGAAATCTGTAATTACCGTAATCAGTTTTGCCTGAACTTTATTTCTTAGTTTTAAATTGGCGGCCAGCTCCGAATTTAGAAAATGCGTAGAAATAATAAAATCAAACTCCTCTTTAATCAGATAATTCACGAACTTACGGAAGCTAAAATAATTTACAATTAAAGAAGATTTACGGCTAATCCAGCGGGTCAACTTAAATTCAGTCATCCAAAAAAATAACCCCCAAAGCCAGGTGGCATAATTTACTAAAAACGGATATCCGGAATTATAGCAAAAGCGTAAAATTGGATTGCCAAAAGGAAGGATGTCTACCAGCTTAAGTTTTAGGTCCTGGCGATTGTTTTTTAAATAATCATATGCTGCCTCAGCTGCCCTGCGATGGCCGGCACCTGCTGAAACATAAGTAACTAATACTTTCATAATCTTACCTGTTGAAATAAAAGGGGACGGTTCTATTTTTACCGAGTCGAGTTCTAGAAAAATAGAACCGTCCCCATTTATTTTTTAATCAGAAATTCCGCTGCTGCCAGGAGATCTTTAAACACAAAATCCGGCTTTGCTTCCCAGTTCTTTTGATTAGATAATTTCTCTTTGCCGGAAAGAATAAGAACGGATTTAGCGCCCACGGCATGAGCAGTCAGCACATCGCGTATAGTGTCACCCACAAAATATGCTTCTTTTAGGTTAACCTTAAATTCCCGCGCGGCTTTCTTAAGCAAACCCGGTTTGGGCTTGCGGCAGCTACAGCATGCCTCTTTGCGATGCGTACAATAATAAACTTTAGTAATTTTGCCGCCTGCTTGCTCAATATCCTCAAGCATCTTAGTAGTTATGCTATCTAAGGTCTTTTGAGCGTAAGCCCCTTTACCTACTCCTGCCTGATTGGAAGCCACAAAAATTTTATACCCTGCCTTACTCAACAATGCAATTGCTTGCTTTGCACGCGGCAGAAACCTAAACTTCCTGAGCGAAGTTACATACAATCTATCGCCAGGATATTTGTTTATTACACCGTCTCTATCTAGAAACACAATCTTCATAGTTCTATAATTTTACTCAGTTAACGGGTGACTTGGGTATTTTCGAAGCGCGTCAGCGCTAGAAAATACCCAAGACAGGCCCCGTTAACAGTATTTATCTTTGTTTTGCATCTCTCTAAACTTACAGTAACTCAATATCTGATACAGTGTGTCAAAGAAAGCAATAATAAACCCATACATACCATCCTTATACGCCTTCTTCCTAATATATCTTCTAAAGAAACGATCTTGCGCTCTCCAGATAGCCCACAGTAGTGTCATCTTGCGCCCGGTTTTAATCCACTTTTGGGCTTCCAGAGTTGACTGACGATTAACGCTATTTAAGAAATGCTCCAGATCCGGATAGCCCCGATGAATAATATCAGATTTTAAATGCCCGCACGCGCCATCAATGAAAGCCCGCGGATGCACCTGGGCCTCCTCATATTTAAATTTATCTTTTTGAAAAAGCCGCACCTTAGAAGCCGGATACCAGCCGCCATATCTTACCCAGTAATTGCTGATAAAGTTGCGCAGTGGGATATCATAAGCCACAAAATCCCCGGACTCAATCGCCTGCTGGATCTCTATTCTTAACTCCGGAGTAACCACTTCATCCGCATCCAGGCTCAAAACCCATTGGTTTTTTGCCTGCGCATACCCCCAATTCCGGTGTTTACCCTCAATATCCATCTTACGGAAAAAAATCCTGGCATTATATTTCTTTACGATCTCCACTGTCTTATCCGTACTCTCATCATCCACCACAATAATCTCATCCGCCCATTTCACTGACTCCAGACACGCCGCGATACAAGACTCTTCATTTTTTGTTAAAATCATCACCGATAACTTAGCCATTAACTTTCTCCTTGATAAATGGGGACGGTTCTATTTTTCTAGAACTCATTTGCGGAAAAAATAGAACCGTCCCCATTTATTTAAACTCCTTCACAGATTGGATAATATAATCTTTTTCTTCGCCGGTTAAATCCGGATAAATAGGTAAAGTAAATGTCTGTTTTGCCGCCTTCTCAGCTTGCGGAAAATCACCGGCCTTATATCCTAAGTATTTAAAACATTTCTGCAGATGCAAGGGAACCGGATAAAATATGCGAGAGTCAATACCTTTTGCCTGCAGATGCTCCACAAAGGCCTTATTTGAAACTGGCGCCCTTAAAGTATACTGATGATAAATATGCGTGGAGTAAACAGGCACAATTGGCAACTTAATATCCAGCCCGGCTAAATTCCTATTATAATACTGAGCAACTTGTTGTCTGGACTTATTCCAAAGGTCTAAATATTTTAACTTGATATCAAGTACGGCCGCCTGAATGGTATCCATGCGATTATTGCGGCCCAAAACCAAATGATAATATTTATTTTTATTCCCCTGATTACGCAAAATCTTTAGTTTTTCAGCAACAGCTTTATTATTCGTCAAAACTAACCCCGCATCGCCAAAAGCTCCCAGATTCTTACCCGGATAAAAACTCACTGCCCCGCAATCGCCCATAGTGCCGGCTTTCTTACCCTGATATTCCGCCCCAAATGCCTGCGCCGTATCCTCAACAACTTTAATTTTATGCTTACGCGTCAGCTTTAAAATCCCATCCATATCCGCGCACGCTCCATAAAGATGCACCGGGATAATCGCCTTAATCTTAAACGGCATGCGCCGATTCTTCCTGCTTAATATCCTCTCTATACTTTTAAGTGAAATATTATAAGTATCTTCATCAATATCCGCAAAAACCGGCCGCGCCCCGATATTGGCCACTGCACCTGCCGTAGCATAATAAGTAAATGCCGGGCAAATTACCCCGTCCCCGGCTTTAATCCCCAACGCCAGCAAGGACAAGCTTATCGCGTCAGTACCGTTAGAGACCCCAATGGCATATTTTGCACCGGAATATTCAACAACATGCCGCTCAAATTTATCCACCCCGGCTCCCAATATAAAACTCGTATTGTCAATTACCTCTTTAATTGCCGCATCTAACTCCTGGCGAATTGGCGCAATTTGTTTCTTAAGATCTAACGCAGATATTTTCATCTTTCTCCTGCAATAAAAGGGGACGGTTCTATTTTTCCCGAGTCCAGTTCTAGAAAAATAGAACCGTCCCCTTTTATTTTATTTAACTTAATAACCTTGCCGCTGCATCAAACACCGCATCAACACTAACCTGCCTCAAACACTCCCTATCCTTTTCACAAGCCGGCATACGGAAATTCTTATAACACGGCCGACAATCCATATCCCATTTTAAAACTACATGGTTCCTATTCTCAGGATACGGCCCATAAACCAGCTCGCTTACCGGGCCAAATATCGAAACTGTCTTTACCCCCAAAGCCGCTGCCATATGCATCGGCCCGCCATCATTAGTAATCAGCAAATTACAATTTTTAATTACTGCCGGCAAAATCTCTAAGCTTGTTTTACCCACCAAATCTATCGGCTTATTGACCATGGCATGCACGATTACCTCTGCAATCTTTCGCTCTGATTCATCTCCCAAGATTACCACTTTGGCGCCGCACTTATCAATCAACTTATTCGCTACTTGGGCAAACTTTAATGCCGGCCAATGCTTTATCGCGGCATCCTTACCCCAACTACCGCCGGCACCGGGGAAAATACTAATAACACAATCAGTTTCTTCGATTCCAACTGAAGCCAAAATATTTTTTGCCTTCAATTCATCGTTTAAAAGAACGGTCAAAAACAGATTTTTATCATTAACCGGAATATTTAAGAATTTAAGCAGCTCTAAATAATACTCCACCACATGCTTATCATGATAACCATCCAGATCAACACGCTCAGTAAGAAACCTACCCCTCCCCTTATAATTGAATCCAATCCGCTTCCTAATCCCGATTATTTTTGCCAATAGACTATAGCGGTGATCAAGAGAGAAATCAAGACAAATATCAAAATGCTCTTTTTTTATCTCCCAAATGAGTCTAATGGCGCTCCATAATCCCTTAAAAAAAGACTCCTGATAAATTTTCTTAAGGTCCCCACGCGAAAGAGCAAAAACTTTATTAATTTGGGGGTTGTTTTCCAGAATCGGCTTAACCCGCAAATTTGACCAGTAACCGATAAAACTATCCGGATGCTGTCGCTTCAGCGCCTTGATTACCGGTGTGGTAAATAAAACATCCCCAATGCCGAAAGGATTAATAATTAATATTTTTTTCATATGAGGACGTCGGCCAAATCCGATTGATCGCTATCTTTCAACACATCAATAATTCTCTTGCGTAATTTAGGAGAAAAACCTATAAAGAAAAACTTCAATTTATCTGCTTCACCTTTATCAAGCAATGCCCTTATAATCCTAATTGCCATATCTAAGTCTTTGATCTTTTTGTCCTTTTTTGGCCGCCTTTCTGATACAATCAACTTATGTAAAGCAAAAAGGGCAGGATGAGGCAAATTAATTCTAATGTCCTCAACTACAATATTTATAAGTTTCGCTGTAAGTAAATTAAGAAGCCTTAAGGGTTGAGCATTAATCCCAAGCTGGCCCAATTTATAAGGCTTATTTAAACCCGCGCCTTTCTCTGTTACCAGAAACTCCAGAATAAGCTCAGGATGATATAATTGGATATAACCGTCAGACCCCTTAAAATCAATAACAAAACCAAGCCCATCCAACAATTTTTCAATATCAATTTTGTTTTTTATTACAAGTGGCAGGGGAACAAATAAATCAAGGTCTCTTGTTGTTATAGAAGTGACATACTCTACATCTGAAAAATATTCTTTATAGAAAGGAACACACCAACTCCCAACAAGAACTAAATGTTTTAATATGCCGGAACTATCCAGTCTTTTTAAGACTTCAACGCATAATTTATACTGGCTGCTTTCCACGTAAAGTACTCCGTAAAAACTTAATCTGTTTATTTAGTTTGCTTAAAGACTTACGGTAACTCGCGCGTTTAGACTGCAAAGACTTATATTTTCTAACTTCATCAGGCGAAAGCTTGCCCTTATAATTGTATAGAAACTTACCATTATGCCTTTGAACTAAATAAAAATAATAGTGTCCTTTAATTTTTTTACGGGCGAGACACCACTTAGGAAGCTTATCAAGTTCCTCTATATATCTTTTTTTCATACGCAGAGAGTTACCCAATTCTTCTGACAACACACCCTTAATTAAGCCTTTCATATAGCACACTCCTGTTAACCAACAATGTATATAATAATATATATTGTTGGTTAACTTATGTCAATTAATAATAAACCCCTATTAACAGGATGGTAAAGTCAAATTGGGCAATTACCTTTTAAAATCATCTTCGAATCTTTCAATATCATCCTCAGCTAGATAATTTCCTGTTTGCACCTCCACAATTCTCAAGGTCTGATTAGTGGTATTTTCTAAGCGATGCTTTTTGCCTTTGGGTATATAAATGCTCTGGTTGCTATGCACCAGGGAAACTCCCCGGCCGCTTACCACCTTGGCCATACCGGAAACCACTACCCAATGCTCAGCGCGGCTTTTATGCCGCTGTAAACTTAAACGTTTATGCGGCGTAATTTCAATAAGTTTAATCTTAAAATCGATGCCTTGCTGTAAAACCGTAAATGATCCCCACGGCCTTCTCTCCGTTAAATGCACCAGGTGCTCTTTACGGTTTAACGACTTCATCAGGCCCACCAACTTCTTAACATCTTGGGTCCTACCCCTATCACAAACCAACAGGGCATCCGGAGTATCCGCGATAATCGTATCTTTAATGCCAATGGTCGAAACCAGCCGATTACCCTTTGAGAATACACACACGCCTTGACTATCTAAATTCAGAGCATCGCCACTAACAATATTTCCCTTTTTGTCTTTCGGGAAGATTTCCGATAAAGCCTCCCAACTGCCTAAATCCGTCCAGTAAAAATCAGCAGGAATAAGCGCGATACGCTTAGAATGCTCCATAATTCCATAATCAACAGATATAGCATCAATTCTCGGCCAAATCTTAGGAATATCATTTACTGAATTAATCAGCCGCAGGTTAGTATACAATCCGGGTAAATATTTTTTAACCTCTTCCAGTAAAACCGAAGCCTTCCAGATAAACATCCCGCTGTTCCAGAAAAATTTCTTGTTCTTAAAATATTCCTTTGCCTTATTTAAATCCGGCTTTTCCAGAAACTTCTCGACTTCCCAATAACCATCTTTTTTTTTATCTACTTTTATATAACCATAACCTATAGATGGCGCACTGGGTTTAATGCCCAGCGTAACCAAAAGATTATTTTTAGCGCAAGCGATTGCTTTTTTAAACGTCCTCTTAAAATTCTCAATATTCTTAATATAATGGTCAGAAGGCAAAACCAAAAGCACCGCATCTTTATCAATCCGGCTGATTAATTTTGCGCACAACCCCACTGCCGGAGCAGTATTCTTGCCCTGCGGCTCTAAAATTATATTCTTATCCGGAATGCGAAACTTGGTAATCTGGGCTTTAACTTCATAAAAATAAATTTTATTGGTAATAATATAAGTATGCGCCGGGTCCACCACGCCTTTTAATCGCTGGATGGTCGACTGCAACAAGCTCTCCTGGCCAATAATTTTCATAAACTGCTTTGGCTCAAGCTCGCGTGAAAACGGCCAAAACCTGCTTCCTACTCCACCGGCTAAAATAACAGCGTATGTCATTTCTCAAACTCCTATCTTAGAGACTGTCCCTAAGCTTTCCATCATTCGTTAAACCACATCTTTATTAAGTACGAGATTACGGCTTTTTCAAAATCTCGTTAAACCGCTCAAAAACTTTATCGAGGTTGAAACTCTCACCTACCCGGATAACAGGTATCAATTCTGTTTCTATCTGCTTGTGAAGCAATTCTTTTGATTGTTGATCCAAACCGAAATTATGAGAATAATTCGCTCTGTATTTCTCAGCTTCAAGCTTCTTTTTGAATATGGAAAGGAAGTGCCTGTCTTTAAAGTCAAACTTGGCTTCCGATATAAACCATAAGTCATAATAGTCGCGAATTGCCACATCTTTTCTTGTGATTGCGGCTTTGAGTTTTTCTGCCACGGCCTCGTTTAATGTAAGCGATAATATCTTATTTTTAGGAATTAAATCCTCTCCCGTAAATGGGTCCTTATAAAAATGCGTGATTACATTATGAACGGGCTTGTCGATAGGAGTTTGCCTGAGTGAAATTTCTAGTTTTATCTTCTCATCCTTTCCTGAGATAAATGACGGATAGAAAATGTTGAACACATACTGAGTAGAATTATTAAATCCTTCTCCTTCAGGCCTTTCACTTTTTAACTCCAGTAGTTTCAGCAATTCTGGCATCTTTTCTCTTATTGGGGTGATTGCACGGGATCGCCTAGAACGGGTTTGGAGGCCTTCAGGGTTAAAGTATGTAAAGTCAATGTCTTCGCTTAACCTGTGATAGTTAAGGTGAATCTTATTTAAAAGCGTCCCGCCTTTAAAAACGATTTTATCGCTTAAATGTGATTCGACGCTGTTTAAGATAAGCGTTAAATAATAATCTTTTTCGATGGTCTCGAGCCTAAAGTTATATTTTTCCGCAATAAACGGTATTATTTTCTCAAGCTTATCCCTATCCATTGACAATAATTCTCCATCTTTTATCAGTTTTGCCTTTTTTTGCCTCTGTATCGTATAAGAAAGAATGCCCTTTTATTCCCGCGTCGACTTTGCTAAGCAGTCTTTGGGACACTCCAAGCCTTTCCAGGAAATATCCCATACGCCTGCGAATGATACAAACGGGATATCGCGCGACATAATCCACGAAGACTGCCATATCCATATTGCTAAGCTGTTCAGTTAAAATACTAAATCCTTTTTTCACACCATAAAAATCAAACGCGTCTATCAACGCGCGTTCCTTAGAAGCAAAAACAATATCCTCCTTATCTATTCTGCGCGTTTCCAAGCCATACATTCTATTGGGCAGCACCTTGATAAGCTTATACCTGATACCGCCAACTTTTTTCTCAAGTGAATATTTTTCATTCACTACATGTATCATTTGCGCGACTTGATCGGTAAAGCCATATGAATTAAAAACGCTGGAGTATCCTATATAATAATTCGCTCCTCTGGCTAACGCTTTTGCAATCACATATTCGTTACCCGCCCACTTGCCTCCGGGAGCTTTCATCGGAATAAACAAATACACATTTTTGACAATATTCCTTAACCTATTTTTAATCAAAAGCCGCCTGATAAGATAGTCCACCTTGCTTTCATCGTCATAGAAAGAAATAATATCCGCGCGAGTATAGACCTCTTTACCCTCATACTCTAACCTAGCCAAAAGGCCTATTTCGTTCGGAGTAAGCCCATTATATTTGTTTACTTTTGGTTTCATATTTCTGCCTCCCAATGCACTTATCTAAAACTAAAAATAATATACTCTTGAGTGGGTTATTTGTCAATAAATATTGTTGCAGTAATTATCCTTCCAGGACTCTTCTTTACAATAATAACCACAGACGGAATTATCGTTAATTATTTTATAGCCTGCCCGGTGTTCCTCCGTATAAGTCCAAAGTTAAATCTGATTGCCAATATTCCTTAGTATCAACATTCATTATGGTAAGTTTCCCTGACCATCCGGCTCCGGTATCAATATTCCAAACATTACACACATGAATCGGTTGAAAAGTATTATAAAGTTCAGTTGGTGTATGACCGACAAAGATATCCTTGTATCGGCCCAATTTACAGTTGCGCCCCTCTGCTTGCATCTTCCACGCCATATCAAGAAGCCTCCTATCCCAAACCAATGTTTGCGCGCTATGACTCGAAAGCGATATGTCCGGATTAAACCCGCCATGCACGAAAACCTGATCATCACGCTCAATCCAAAGATGTCCGCTCTTTAGAAAATCGATGTGTGCCTTCGGCATAGGGCCACCGTTATATGACGCTATTGTTCGATCACCGCCTTGACTCGTCCATATCTCCGGCTTATCCCCGCGCAAAGCCCAATCCAGAGCCCACATATCATGGTTACCAATAACCAAATTGCAGTGTTTAACCTTTAAAAGCTCATCGATGCTTTGCTTGACATCCGGATAACCATCACACACGTCACCTAAAACGATTAAGCGATCTTGCTTGTAATCAAATTTCGAGCGTTCAAAACACTGCATTAGCGCCTTGTAAGCGCCATGAATATCACCAATAGCGTATGTCTTCACTCATCAATCCTTTGCAATGCTTCTCTTGAGCCTCTTAAATCTATCAAATATGTCTTGGCGCACATCATGGATATATTCATCAGGACCGTTTTCCTGTTCTACCAAAAGACAGCCTCGACTTGAAACCCTTTCAAAAAACTTGTTTATATTATCCGGGACGCCCATTAAATACCCTTTTTCTCTGTACTGGGATATTTCCTTCAAAATCAAGTCAATATCAGGCGCGTACCGCAAGATGAAGTACATATAATACAAATCTTTAGCCTGTTTTTCCTTGTTCTCCCTATCGATAAAAGTCGCTCCCTTGTGATACAAAAAAGCTGACGGTTTCGGACAATTAATAAGATAGCCTTTGTTCTTTTTCATAGCGTAAATGTTTATCGATATCCGGTGTTTTAAGAGGAAATCAAATTTGTCGATTTTATTTATTTGTATCTGCTGGCCTACCATTTTCTCGATCGCCTTGATATCCGCGGTAGGATAAGTAATAAACTCTACCGGGACTTTTTCTTTATACAGCACAACAGGAAACATCCTGTCCATCTTCAGATGACGTTCTTTGTAATCCAAAGAAGAAAGTGTTTCAAAAATTGTCTTTGAATAATCTCCGGTAACGGATTGATCTACGCCAAAATCTATATCAACCGTAGTCACCGGATTTCTGACGGATGTTTTCCAAATAAAATTTGAATAGATATACGGCATCCATCCACCGACAAGCGTGAGGTCAGGAAGATAATCACGCATGTCTTCAAGCACGTTAAAAAACACTGCTTCAATTTTTTCAAGATTCATACAAACCCGTCCCCTTCTCTTCTAAAACTTTTTTCAGATAATCAGCGTGCTCGCGCCCGCGGGGCTTATAATTATAGAGGTCTAAATAAAGCTGCAAATTAGAAACAACCTTATATCCCTTTATTGCCTGAGCGCCATAAAATACGCTCTTCTTGTAATGCGGGCGAATAATATGAATGTTCCCACCTCTTACAAGCTCCTTTAAATCAAGTTGTTGGCGTAACTCGAGAACATCCTTTTTCCAGTCTTCAGGTTCCAAATACAGGCATACCTGATCCGTTACTACAAAAGAAGTTACCAAATTGGCGCCAGAATGGAGTGTGAACGCGTATTGTTTGTCTTTCAGATAATCTTTAAGCTTCGGTAAAATATTTTTATCTGGAGAATAATAGGTATCGACTTCGTTTAATTCAAAGCGGTACTCTGTTACCCAATCGCTGATTAGCTCATCTATATTCGTAAGAAGCGCATAGCTATTCGGCCCACGTTTGACCCGCTCGATGTAGCCCTTTTTTGCCATGGTTTCAAGCGCTCCTTGTGCCAACCCAATGCTCACCCCATTATCTCCTGTAAAGTCGCGCGTAACCCATTTCTTCTGTGGATCAGACAGCATCTTCCTCAAGATAAAAGTCGCTTTATCAGCAAAAATATTTTTCATATTCGTTGGGTTATTCATAATGTTCACTCCTTCTTAATGTTCATTGATTAGTAAACAATATATACCCAGTGAACATTAATGTCAAACGTTTTTATTACATGCTCTTTTCCCCACGGCCCCCAGCGCCGCGCCTCCACCTTCCCGCTCCACCTTCTAAAATAACTTCGTATGTCATAAAAATTGATTATATCATGCTCAACTCAAAAATCACATATCTAAGCATGAAATCCAACTATCCTTTTTTTTAAGGTCACAATTTGTGACCTTAAAGATTCTACCTCTCCCCACGGCCCCCAGCGCCACGCGGTTTTGCCCGGCAGGTCATTCCTGAACAACGCCACCACCGGCATCCCCACGACGCAACAGCCAAATGCATCGGCCCACTGTCGCAACTCACCAGTACCCTGCACTGCGTAAAAATCTGCGCTAACTCTACTAAAGTAGTCTTATTAAGATGATTCTATCTTGATGATCGTGACAATTCTGGTTTGGATTATACAAAAAAATACAATCGGGAATAATTATACACTCAGTTCGCGGGGAATAAAGTCTATGCTGAGTCTTGCTCTTAAGGCCGCGGCAAGCCTCGCAAGGGTTTTGAGATTAATGCGTGCATTTCTTAAATCCTCCAAGCGCGAGATGGTCTGTTGGGTAGTGTTAACTTTTTTTGCTAATTCTGCCTGGCTTAAATGCCTCATTTGCCTTAGCTGAGTGATCTTGTAGCCTATTTGCAGCCTTGCCACTTCTTCGTCGTAGGCTTTTCTAAACCCAGGGCTCTTTCTAAGCTCTTCTTCAATATGCTGGTTTATTGTTTTGGGAACTATTATTTTTCTTTTCATAAGAATCACCTCTATAGACTCTTCAACTGGCCGTTTATTTCTTTCGTCCTCGTAGTATATGGCTTTCTTTTTCATACTGACTCTTTAGCCTACTTAAAATATACGCTATTTGTGGTGTAATGTCAAGATAAAATTACATCTTATTTAATGTATGATAACACCAGTCGCGCGCAATCTTTTCAGCATCCTCTTTCTATTACAACAGACGCAACAAGAGACGAAATCTAACTAAAATAAAAGAGCCGAATCTATTAGATCCGGCCCCCAAAGATAATCCCAACTCTATATTATTCTTTCTTTAATCCTGCAAAGTACTTCCTCAACGCTTATATCCTCTAAATTACTCTTCTCTATAACTATATGCCCCTCTCCCCACGGTCCCCAGCGTTGCGCGGTTTTACCCGGCAAATCATTCCTGAACAACGCTATCACCGGAGTCCCCACAGAGGCAGCCAAATGCATCGGCCCGCTATCCCCTGAAACAACTAAACTGCCACGTTTCAATAATGCCGCTAATTCCACTAAACTTGTCTTATTAATCAAATCTATAGTCCCTAAGGGGACTGTCCCCAAAGGGGACTGTCCCCGATCTTCAACTCTTCCCACAAGCACAACCTTCACTTTCATCTCCTGTATAATTCTCTGCGCTAATTCGCCAAACCGCTCAATTGGCCACTGTTTAACCGGATCACTGGTAAAAGGATGGATGATTACAATTTTTTGATTAATAAAATATTTATATAAATTATCATTTACTTTAATCGCTAGTGACAAATCCTGCGTTTTTGCCCCCAGCAACCCTACCAACTCCAAATTACAATCTACCTCATGCCGGCTACCTTGATGCTTGGTATCTTTTAATTTATGGGTAAGCAAAAACCCCCATTTCCTATCATAACCCACACGCACAGGGATGCCCGCTAAAAAAATACTCTGATGTGCTTCTTTAGTAGGATTTAGGACAACACAGAGATCAAACCTGTGCTTCCTTAATCCTTTCCTGATTTGGTCCCAAACTACTACCTGATCAACACATTCCACCGCAGTCGCCAACTCACTAACTGTAGAATTTACCGCTAAAGTAAGCTCTGCCTGCGGATATCTCTCTTTCAACGCCCGAATAGCCGGAATATTCAACAAAAACTCTCCAAACCGGTCATTACGTATGACGAGTATTCTCTTGATCATGGAACACCCCACGGGCAAGCCCGTGGTACCTAAATTTACCCCCTGACGTATAATAGCTTGCCCATCCAGTGACATCCCCCGAAGCAGTTCTTTCTTCGCATTCATCTGCGAAGGGGGATAGAAAATAGGCACTTCCATTACGCGCATTTTTTTTCTTAAGGCTTTAGTTAAAATCTCAAACGCAGTATCCGCGCCTTTTAATTCCGGCGCTAAATTTAAAAAACTTTCCCTGCGCATAAGCTGACAATGCGTAAACCAGTCATACAACTTAACACCAAATAGAATATTTAATATCAGGGTTGAGAAATAATTTTTAACTTTCGCCAACCCCGAGGTCCCTTGATGCATTTTGCTAAAACGTGCACCCAGAACGATATCCGCCCCTGAATCCTTGATCGCCCCCAAAAGCTTAAGATAATTACCAGGGTCATACCTTAAGTCCCCATTCTGGATGAGAATAAATTCACCGGTGGCATTCTGTAACCCCGTGCGCACCGCAGCCGCCTTTCCGCGATTACTGACATGGTGGATAACCTTTAAGCTATTAAGAGAAAGCCCCCTTAAGATTAACTCAGTATTATCCTTAGAGCAATCGTTAACCACGATAATCTCTTTCTCAACAGAAAGATTGCTAACCTTATTGATTACTGCTTCAATAGTTTTCTCTTGATTATAAACCGGCAAAATTACAGAAATCATTTTTATTACTCCTATTTAAATTTTTTCGATTTCTCTATCCGAAATTTTTCCTAACGCCAGACCCAAGCCAATCAAAAACCAAAAAATCATCACTAAACGCGCGTAATAAAGGCTAGTTTCGGTAAGCCCATTAATCAGATACGCTATAATCGCCGCAAAAACAGATACGGATAAAGCCTTTAAAAAAGGATCTGTATTCCTCTTAAAAGCTAACCAAATAGACTTAAGAACAAAGAACAAAAAGATCAAAAATGTTCCCAAGCCAAGCAGCCCCATCTCACCACCCATCTGCAAAAAGCTATTATGCGCGTAAATAGTATCCGGCGTCTCCATTCTAGCTTCAGCCACTGCGGTCTTATATTTACCATAATTCTTTGAAAAAGTATTAATCCCCACACCAATAAACGGATGTTCACCAATCATATGCACAGTATTACGGTAAATACTCATCCTTACTTCATCAGTCAACAAAACCATCGGATTATAGTTAACACTCTTAGCCCACACTTTGATATTTTTAGGCATCACAAAAGGATAAATTAAAAGTAATAAAATAAGCCCCAAAGTTATAATCTTATTCTTCCTGACTAAACTCAAGAAAAGCACACTTACAAAAAGCCCCAAGCCTGCCCCGCGCGATAAAGAAAGATAAACGCCCAAGCTGCCAATTAATGCAGCACAAGAAAAGAAAACCCTGTTCTTTAATTTTGAGGAGAACAGGGCCAATCCGACAATAACTGGAGTTAATCCAGTAAGATATACCCCCATAGCATTACAGCCCGGGAAAGACGCTGTCGCGCGCGCCAAACCAATGTTCCCGTTAAGAGGATTTCCGCGTATAAAATCCCTTCCCGAAAATAACTGCCAAAGAGCATCAATGCCGATAAGGGAAATAGCGCAAGCCACAGAAATGGCAATTCTCTTAAAATGTTCTCTATCTTTAATACTCTCACTGCACACCAGAAAGATTAAAAAAGCTTTAAATAATTTAACCATTCCATTTAGGCTATTGCTCATGCTAACTGAGTTTATAAAAGAAAGTATGCCAATAAACATGAACACCCCAAAAATTATAACTGGCAGAGAAAGAAAGCACAGCTTTTCTTTCTTTATTATCTTTTCAATTAAAAACGCGCCAATCATAATCCCAATAACCGTATTCGCCACCCCCGGCGCAATCGCCACCGAAACCGGCAACAAAATAATCCCCCAATAAACAATCTTTCCCATTATTTTAACGAACTTTTGCACTATTTATCTCCTTCCAACCCGTCATTGTGAGGCGCCGCAGCGCCGAATCAATCTCGCTTTCATTAATACCCTCTCTTCTCTCTCCTCAAGATATTATAATATCCCGATAACTTAGCCCAAAAGCTAAACAACTTATTCGTATCAGAATTGGTTACTTTGATTCTTTTAAGCTCATACACATCGCGGTTAAACTTAGCAAATCCGCGATTTGTCGTACAGGCGCCTTTATAACCTGCCTGCATAACTAATTTTTTTGCTTTCTCATTAAACCCACCGGAAGGATAACAAAAATAATCTACCGGCAGGCCTATTTTCTCTTCAATCGCCTTCTTTGAGCCAGCTATCTCCTCAAACGCAGCCTTTTCATCTTTCACAACCCCAAGATAAAAATGCGTTTTGGTATGTCCCCCGAAAGCTATATTATCTTTAGACATAGCGATAACCTCATCCCAATTTAAAAATCCTTTTCCTATATAATCAGTTACAAGGAATATAGTTGCCGGAAAACCAAACTTTTTCAAAACCGGATATGCATATTGAAAATTATCTTTATATCCATCATCAATAGTAATTACTATCTTGTTCCTTTTAAAAGACTTTTTATCTTTTATGCTTCTAACTAATTCATCTAAAGTTATGACTTCATAACCATTTTTCTTAATAAACGCCATCTGTTTAATAAAATTCTCAGGTTTAACAAAAAAACCCCCCTCCCCATACCCAATGCTATGATACACCAAAATAGGTACAGTGTACCTTGGAGTAAACCAAAAAAAATAAAAAGCTCCCAAAATAATAATCAAAGAAAATAATGTTAAAAGTAATTTTTTCATATAAATACAAACACTTTACTACAACAAAATCTTATAGA
This sequence comes from Candidatus Omnitrophota bacterium, assembly GCA_030691865.1. Taxonomy (GTDB): domain Bacteria; phylum Omnitrophota; class Gorgyraeia; order Gygaellales; family Profunditerraquicolaceae; genus UBA6249. The sequence continues at coordinate 42,198 of JAUYDL010000029.1, forward strand.
TCCGAGCTAACGAGTTACTAAAAACTAATTTGAAAGATTCAGCATGTCCAGATGCCCAATCATCTTCTATGGGGAATTTCTTTAAATCATTGGATTCGTTATTTAATTTATGCGGAAGGGCAATAAATAAGTAATCCACCTTATCTTTTCTTAGATTATTTAACCAGCTGCCATAATTTTTTTCCTTACGATAAAGGCCATCAGCATAAAAATGCGCCAGCGGAGGCTTATCATTCACCGAAACATATAACACGCTGTTTTTTAGCTTACTTCCAAAAAATGGATAAAACTCACTGCGTCCAGTATAAGCAATTTTCATTCCACTACCGGTATTTTCATTAAGCCATTTCCAAGCGCGGCCAATATCAACCTGCGCTGATTCCTTTCCTTTAAAGGATATCGCATAACGATTAAATTCTTCTCTGTTGTATTTCTCGTTTAAAATAAATAAAACAACAAAAGTAATAATAACCATCACTAACAACGCCTTTAGTGAAAGTATGTTTCTAAGATTGCGCATTAAACTCTTTCTAAAAATAAATGCAATAGCAAATAACAATAAAGCTAACAAAAATGAGAAGATTAATTCATTTCTTTTTGCCAATTCAGCCGCTGAACTAAATATGCAGATAAAACCTAAAAAGGTTAGATATTTTTTACCGTATTTAAATTTATCTAAAAATACTGCCACAGCGATCAACCCTATACCTAAATACGGAAATAAATACCTTATCCACAGAGCTTTAATGACAAAAAAATACATACAAAACATTATTAACGGCAGCATAAATAACAAAATATATTCAATACTATAATTAAACTTGCGCTTAAAGAATGTGGCCACGATAAAGGGTATTATGGTCCCTGGAATAACAAAAGCAATAAACTGTAAACCCAGCCCTTCGCTAAAAAACATATCCTTAACGCTAAACTGTTCCCAAGGAATAAATAGCCTGCTAAAACCGGCTTTATCGATAATCCCAGGGAAGATTGTCCTGCCAAACAATGATACCGAAACCGGATACAATGGATTCCCCGTAAGAATAAATGTTCTAAAGTAGCTAAATGATCCAAAAATAAAAAACGTAGCCGCAACAACAGAAAGAACAAAAAATAAACTTCTATAATTTTCTTTCTTGGCATTGCTGATTATAAAATAGGCAGCTAAAGGCAACAATGTAACTGACCAAAAAACATTTAAAATCTTGGTTCCAACAAATATCCCTAATGTAACCCCTAAAATAAGAGCGTTTTTGTAATTGAATTTCTTGTTCAAAATTAATAAATAATTTAAAACCATCAAAAATAAAGCAGCGCACATAACATCAATCTGCGTGCCATTCCTGATTTGCTTAAACACATTAGGTATAATGGCCCATAAAAAACTAACCAACAAAGCCGTGTTGTTTTTTAGAGAGTACTTTCTTAATATTGAATATATAGCCAATATGCCCAATAGATAAAATACAGCCTGCCCGACATCAGCGATAAAAGCATTTTTAAGCGGAAGCATCCACCAAAAAAACAATAGCTCAGCATTCATAGGATAGTAGGTTAAAGCGGTCAAATCTGCTGAGATTGGCCAAGCACCAAAAACAGAGATCGGATTTATAAGGTTACCGTTCTTTAACCAAAAGGCAGGAAAACTAAGATGATACTGATGGCTCTCCGGGCAAATCGGAGGATTAATAAGATTGACCCAAAGCTTTATAATAAAAAAACCCAAAAATATCGCTATTGCTAAAAGCAATATCTTATTTTCAAATATAAAATTTACCTTAGGTATTTTAAATTCAAAACGCGGTTTTCTCCGAGTAAATAGATACACTATTAAAAACACCGTTAAATGTAAAAAAATAACATTTGGTAGATAAAGTATCTGCGAGAGTCCCAAAAATAATTCTACAATAATAACCTGGGCAAAAAAAAGTGTAAACCACGAAAGACAAAAATCCGCCAACGTCTGTTGTAAAAATAAAATAGAACTAAAATAATAAGAACTCAATCCCACTAAAGCATTAAGTAAAATAAATACTACCATCGCCTTACCTTTCCTCTCTAAGCCATATTCTTTTTACTGATCGAAGATTTTCTAACCAACCATTATAGCGTTTAAATAAGATTAAGCGCAACATTTTTATGGCCGTCCTAGCGGAAGATATAAAATTATTTGAAAATTTTGATGCCCCCATGATTCTAGCATGATAAGGAACGGGCACCTCAATAACCCGTTGCCAGGCATTAAGCAATTCAATGATCATTTCCGGAGAAAATTCAGGGCCTTTTCCGGTTAAAGAACCAGATATTTTCTTATATGATTCCTGCCAAATACAACGAAAGGTACAACCCACATCCGTAAAACGTGATTTACGATTCCACCAAAGCAAGGTAATTATACCTCCAAAAAGAATATTTCCCATTCTTTGAAAAAAAGGCATATTCGCGCCATATTCAATATATTGCCAATAGGTCCTGGTGCCAATAACCGCATCCGCATTTTTTATATACAAAAGCAATTTTTCAAGATCTTCCGCTCGAAATGTACCATCGGCCTCAACTACAACTAGTATATCCGCATCAGAACGATCCAAACCTTTCTTTATCGCGTCACCATAGCCATTGAGCGGCTCAGAATAAACTAATGCTCCTGCCCTTCTAGCCTTTGCCGCAGTACCATCGGCAGAATTATTATCCATAACAATGACCTGCCTGCAAACAGGTAAAAAATTCTTAACCACATATTCTATTGACTCCACTTCATTCCAAGCCGGAATAATTACATCGATTGTAAAACTATTCCAGCGTTTTTGGCGAATAGACCTTTTCATCTTATATACATCACTACGATTATTTATATTCACATATCCGCCATAAAATTCATGTCCAATAATCGGTCCACATCCTTGGGCAGATACAAGATTAAAAAGATTGATAAAATTAATTACACTAGCGCTAGCAATATTTTCTTTAGCTAATTCCGCCAGCCGGCTTTTTGCGCAAATAAATCCTAGCCCAAAATAAACCGAAGTTATGCTCGCCGGTTTTTCTTTCACCTGTTTAACTATTTTAGTATTTTCATCAAAATCTACTGAATAATTATTAAAATATTCATCTGGAAAATCATACTTCTTCAATCCACAACATATAGAAAAGTCAATAGAGCTTTGCACAAATTTTGCAAAAGGCAGATGATCTTCTCCTCCATAATACTCATCACCCAACACCGAAACAAACATCTCATCTTTATTCAAGTATGGGACTATGGCAGCGTAACCAGCAATTAAACCTTTCGCTATCTGATTATCCGCTATAGTAATAAATTCGATCCTAGATTTTAACCCTTTAATTTTACTTAAAACATCGCGTATCATTTCAGAGTTGTAACCAACTAAAACATACAACGTCTCAAGATTAAACGCATTATCCAAGAGCCTTACATTTCTAACAATAAGCGGCTCATTATCTACAACCAGCATAGTTTTTGAAATTTTCTTACTATAAGGCAGAAAACGTGTTCCTCTGCCCGCAGCCATAATAAAACCCTTACTTATTTTTCTTATATTTTCAAGCATATTATCTAAAGAATGAAATTATTTTTTGTAAAATAATACTAGCATGAGATATTGTCCTTATATTTCTAAGATTATGTAAAATTATTTTTGGTCTCAAATAAAATCTTAAAAAAAACCAACGATACCAATAACGTAACTGCTTATCAGTTAGTTTCGGCGGAATATAAGAAAAGTTCCCATATTGCATCTTATTAGAAATAATATCTTTTTCGCTAATTTCTCCACTAGCAATTAATCTATCTGTAATCGGAGTGCCCGGTAAAGGAATAAATCTAGTTAAGCTTATCCTGACTAAAGGTAGAGACGAAACAAACTTTATAGTCCTACGCAATGTTGCTAAGGTCTCCAGCGGATAACCCACCATAACAAAACCAATTATATCAATTCCATGTGCATAGATAAGTTTTATTTTTTCTGTTATCATCTCTAAGCTTATCCCCTTGCCGATATCTTTTAATATTTCAGGATCCCCGGATTCAATCCCCACCGCAACTTCATAGCAACCGGATTCTTTCATAGCGACAAGTAACTTTTCATCTAAAGTATCTAACCGCAGCCCATTAGGACAGGTCCATAATAAATCCAAACGCCGTTTAATCAATTCATTAGCAAACTCTAAAGCCGCACTGTTAGGAAAAGTAAAATTATCATCTATAACCTGAAATTCCCTAAGACCGTACTTATTCTTTAGATATTCTAATTCATCAACCACGCTAACCGGATCTCTTCTCCTGACCTTGTAACCGGTAATATTCCTGCTCCCGCAAAAAGAACAACGATACGGACAGCCCCGCGATATCATAATTGGCAATACCGGCAACCTTCTATAAAAAAATCCATGTACTGCATTACCATATAGCCGAGGATTAAGTTCATCCCAATCCGGCGAGCCGATAGCATCAAGATCCTCAACATACTCATGATGAGATACTAATATCTCATCATTTTCTCTCCAGGCAAGATTAGGAATTTGCTCTAATGAGCTTTTATCCATCCTCCCGCTATTAAACAACTCCAGAAGCCTTACAACTGCCACCTCCCCTTCTCCGACAACCAGGAAATTAACTTCTTTTAGCAAATTAAATACAGATTTAGGATTTGAAGAAGGCGCCGGCCCGCCAATAATTATCGGAATATCCAAAGACTCTTTTCGCACTGCCCGGACATATTCTTTAATTTTCCCCAGGTCCATGTCAAAAGCCTGAAAACCTATAAATCTGTAATCCTTAATTAATATATGCTTAAATAATTCTTCCGGCAAAACTCCTAAAACATTACAATCAAAAATACGTACAGTAAAACCATTCTTTTTAACGTAATTAGCGATAAACCCTAATCCTAATGGCGGAGTGTATTGAAGATTATAGCTGCTCAAAGGTTTAATTAATAATAAATCGTACATGCTAATACCGTTTAAGAAATAAATTGAATGATCTTTTAACCTTGTTCAATGTTTTTGCCAGCCTCTTGCTTCCCAAAACCTTCTTCTGGACTAATGCAACCGGAATTAAATCCCAAAAATATTTAACGGTATAAGAGATTTTAATTCCGCAATGATTCACTAACTTTCGCCATCTATTTAAAGTCTTCATACTATGTTCTCTAGTATAATAATAGACATCTCCACTTTTAACCCAGATCTTGGCATCAAATTTATTTTCCTTAATTAAATCGGAATAAACTTTGGTTCCCGGAAGCACATAAAGCATCGAAGCCCCCGCTCCATGCGTTGACCTTATGTTAGCATTGGCGTAATCCACTGTTTCTTTTATCGTTGCCTCGGTTTCACCGGGAGTCCCCACACAGAAAAATGCCGAAGTAGTCATCTTGTCCGTAAACTTAGCGCAGATATCAAAAGCGGTTTTAACCAATTCCCGGGTAATCTTTTTATTTATTTTACCAAGTATATTCTCGGATAAAGTTTCTACTCCCCAGGTTATATGCCTACATCCTGAATCCGCCAATTTAGCCACCATCTCTTCATTCACCGGAGTAACTCTACAGGAAATCGCATATTCTATATCTAGTTTTTTTAACACCTCTGTAATCTTAATCGTCCTATCTATTCCCAGATTAAATGTATCATCGTGAAAAAAAATACGCTTTGCCCCCATTCTTTTCACATATTCCACTTCCTGAGCTATTCTTTCAGGGGAATTCATCCGCACGTTTTGCCCCCAAAAAGATGAGGTGGAACAAAACGAGCAGTTGACCGGACAGCCCCGCGAAGTTATTAAGTATGCGAGCTTCTTTTGCCTAATTTCTTCTGCAGCGTAAGAATAATCCGGTAAAGCTAATTCATCTAGATCCTTAACCAGTCCAAAAACTCTGTTGGATAAAAAACCCTTATCCTTATCTTTGTATACTAAACCACTAATAGTTGATAGGTCCCCGCCTTGCTTGAGAGCCTGGCAAAGCCCAGGCAATGACCTCTCTCCTTCAGACTGAATTATAAAATCTAAATCATGGTAAAAATATTTAAAAGTCTGTTCATAAAGAGTAGCCGGATGAACTCCGCCCAGCACAACCAAGATCTTCCTATCTATTTTCTTTATTTGTCTTAATAGCTTAAACGCGCCCCAACGGTTAAAAGAATTAAATGATATCCCGACCAAATCCGGCTTTTTAGTCCTAACTGTAGATAAAAATAACCTAATACTCGGATTAAATTCTTTTCCATTATAATTATAAATATCGACTTCATGCTGCTTATTTAAGGAAGCTGAAAGATACCCTAGGCCCAAAGGATAACCTTTTAAATTTAACTCTGAAGTTGGAGGATAAACCAGGGCTATTTTCATTTTAAAGATTAGTTTTTACACACGCAGACAAAATCCGAAGCAACCTTAAGATTAGACCGGGTAAGCCTAAAATCATTAATATTTATAATCTTGTAGAACCTCTTTACCGGATTAATCCCATCCGGTAAAAATTTAAAAATTCCGCTTTTCTTAAGCCTTAAATAAAAATAATGCCTGGGGCTTAAATGCAGGCCATAGATTGTAACTTCTTTAAATACTCTTAACAAAGTCTCTCGCAGCTCTTCTAGCCTAAACTCTTTACAATGCGCAAGATTCTTTTTATAAGTTTTAGGCGATTTCATAACTTTATCTAAATTCAAAGTCGACAAATACAGCGTTCCTTTATCTTTTAGCACTCTTCTTAACTGATTAAGGTATACCGGAATTAACTCCTCCGGAATATGCTCAATTACTTGAAAAGAACAAACGATATCAAATTCCTGGTTTTTAAACTCCAATTTCAAAGCATCCATCGCTAAATACTTTAGATTATCAGCTTTATATTTCTTTTGCGCAGACAATACGACTTCAGATTCATAATCCACACCCTGAACAAACTTAGCCCTTTCGGCTAAAAAAGCACAACCATACCCATCCCCACAGCCAACATCAAGCACAGATTTACCAAGCACATTATCTTTGATAAAAGAATAAACCTTAAGGTGCTGTAAATAAAAACTACGATCAGTCTCTTCAGGAATTATTCTTGTCTCGATCTTCTTAAGCATTTTTTCCTAACCAAAATTTTACCTTTAATATCGTCCACAGCGCGGGAATCATATCCGTGGCCTTAACCGTTTTACCTTCTTTATGTGTCCGGGGCTTGTAATAGACAGGAATCTCCCCGGTTTTATATCCACCCTTGCAAAGTTTACTTACCAACTCAAATGCAAAAGCCTGGCTACTAGCCTTACAGTTAAGTTTCTTTAAAACATTGATTTTAATTAAGTTTGTGCCGATAATATCAGTAAAATGTTTTCCGTACAACAGATTTATGAAAAATGTTGCGATAATCGTCCCCAGCCAAAAAGGCCTTTCTTTGATCAATTCTATGTTTGAGGTATTCACCCTACCTAAAAGGCGTGAACCAAAAACAACATCCAGGCCTTCATTTTCCATTTTATCTATCATTTTTAAGGCATCTTCCATCTTGTATTCCAGATCCGCACCAGGCCCATAAACATAATCGCCTTGCGCCAGGCATATTCCTTCCCAGCCCGAATATCCGGCACCCATATTTTTAGAGTGGAGAATTATTTTAAGCGTTTTGTCATCCTTTAAACCATCCAATATTTCTTTTGTACCGTCAGTTGAGCAGTTATCTATAACAATTATTTCCTTATCAATCTTTAATACCTTAGCTTCTTGGATGGCTTTTAAGATTGTCAGTTTTTCATTAAAGCAACCTATAATAATTGTCAGTTTCATATTGTCATTCTGAAAAAATTATGTAAAATCCTCTCTACATAAGATAACATTGGCTTGGTAAGCCCCGGATAAACTCCTATCCAAAACAGATTATTCATAACTAAATCGGTGTTTTTTAAATTTCCTAACACTCGATGTTTTATATTTTTATAAGCCGGCTGCTTAAGTAAGTTCCCTCCAAATAACATTCTGGTGACAATCTTATTACTTTCAAGATAATTAACAATCTCTGCCCTTTTAAACGGCACATTTTCCTTAACCAGAATAGGAAAACCAAACCAGCTTGGATCAGAATACATCTGCGCCTGTGGCAGTATAAAATAATCGTTATATTTCTCAAAAATTTTATATAAGAATTTAAAGTTTCTTTTCCTTGCGTCAATAAAACCGGGTAGTTTTTCCAGTTGCGCGCAGCCGATAGCCGCCTGCATATCGGTAACCTTTAAGTTATATCCAATATGCGAATACACATACTTATGGTCATAGCTATAGGGCAAATCGCCAAACTTTTGCTTAAATCTCATTTTACAAGTATCATCATGCCCCGGTTCACACCAACAATCTCTCCCCCAATCACGAAAAGACATTATTATCCTTCTTAATAACGGATTATTAGTTAAAACCGCTCCGCCCTCTCCCATGGTCAAATGGTGAGGTGGGTAGAAACTACAAGTAGAGATATCACCAAATGTTCCAGTATATCTACCCTTATATTTGGATCCAAGACTATCGCAATTATCCTCAAGCCACCATAATTTATGTTTCTTTACTATCTGATTAATCTTATTAATATTTACCGGATTCCCCAACGTGTGCGCCGTAAAAATCGCCTTTGACTTTTTAGTAATCGCTTTTTCTATTTTTTCTGCCTGTATATTATATGTTCCCATCTCTACATCAATGAATACGGGCACAAGGTTATTCTGTAGAATCGGATTAAGCGTTGTCGGAAAACCGCAAGCAGTAGTAATTACTTCATCTCCGGGTTTTAATTGCCTTTCCTTTAACAGCGGCGAAGTCAATGCGGAAATTGCTAATAGGTTTGCCGATGAGCCTGAATTTGTAAGTAAACAAGATTTAACGCCTAAGAAACTTCCAAGCTTCTCCTCAAACATAGCAGCGTATCTTCCTGCAGTTAGCCAAAAATCAAGAGATGCATCAACTAAATTTATTAATTCCCTGGAATCATAAACTCTGCCGGCATAATTAATTGTATTTTCACCAGAAATAAATTTTTTTTCTTTCGCTTCGGATTTATACAGCTTTTCAATTAATTTAAATATCTTTTTTCTGATTTTATTTTTCATTTAATCAATAAAGTCCTCTTTTGTAAACACCTCAGAATAAAGCACTGGAAGTGGTTTACCGTATATTTTCTTAATTTCATAATCATTAATAAATTTTCTGTCCTCCGCAATAAGACAGGTATCAATATAATTTTTAAAGTATTTAATCTTCATCCCCCGTTGAATAATATCTTTTAACGACTCTTCAAAGAAGTTCCCCAATGAAACATGAATATACGGACATGGCATAACATCACCATATTTTGTGATAGATACCATTCTTTTTACCGCTATGCAACCCAAATTAAGGCCATACGCTGGAGTTAGATGTGTGAATACATTATATTTTTTTTCCAGTTCGCGCATATACTCCATATCATCTTTACTAATAAGGACATTGTAATTCCCTTCCCATGCCCCGACAGGTTTGGCGTATGTTACAAATACCCCCACTCCTTTTTTCTTCGCAAATTCCAGGAATTCAATAAATTCCTGCGACCTAACCCTTTGTTTGGTAACTACAGTCGCCAATATGATATTTAGTCCTGCATCCAGACATGCATCGATTGCTTTTATCGCTCTTTCATGCGAACCGGCTTTACGCCTGAATTCATCGTGCTCAGTTGCAGAAAGGCTGTCCAGGCTTAGTTGAATCTTATCTAACCCTATATTCTTTAAATGTTTTGCTTTTTTAGCATCTAAAAACCATCCATTAGTGTCTGAGGTTATATAAAACTTCTGCGGGTCAATCGCCTTGACTATATCATCAAAATCAGGAAAAACTAATGGCTCCCCGCCAGTAATTACAATATGCGCTAAGCCCATTTCGTCAGCTTGCCGCGAAAGCTCCTTTACATCCTTAATCGTAAAGAACCTGCTCCCGTTTTTACCCCGCAGCTTAGTTATATCGCAATGCTGACAGGCAAAATTACATGTATAGTCGTATTGAAATTGTAATATAGCTACACTTTCTCCCCGCTTGATTTTTTCATCATATTTCATAATCTTCTCATAAACATACGGCTTTTCTTTTTTCAGAAGTTTTCTTTTTTCGTTTTCTTCCGGTTTTAATTGCCCTTGTTGAGCCATCATGATATCAATCTCCTAAGCTAAACGAAAGACTAAACATCTCTGCATATTTACGCCAAAAAGGTTTTTCTGTTATAATTGCCTTTGCGGTATCCATGTATTGTCGCGCTTTTTCCAGATTACCAAGTTTCTCGTAGCATTCTGCGGCATAGTAATATGCGATAGCATGGTCGCTTTTCGCTCTTATTGCATTCTCAAATCCTTTCAATGCCATTTCGTAATTTCCCAGGCGGAAGTCGCTGTTATATACAAAATTAAGCTCCAAATTTAAGATATATGCCATTTCCTGTATATATTCAGCGGTAAAATCTTCGGTTTCGACAACCGCTTTTTTATAATTGGTATCAGTAATCCGGCCTTTAAAATAATTTTTTTTAAGGCAGATATCGTACATTTCACTTCCTACAAGAGGAGTGGCAACATTAATTCTAAACCAGTTTGCATAGATAGTTTTCAAAAAAATTCTTGAATCCTCAATATCCTGTTTTGTTTCACCAGGCAACCCGATTAAAATATTAACATCAGAATATATTCCAACTTCACGGCAATCGTTAATTACACCTTTAATTATAGAAAGGTTAAGCGGTTTGTGCATTATTTCCTTTAAAACCCTTTTGCTTCCTGACTCAACCGACAAAACAAGCTGATTAACGCCTACCCTTTTAAAAGCTTCAAGCATTCCCCTGTCAAGAACATAAAGAGCCAATGAATTTGGAAAAAAAGCTGTTAACTGCAATTCCTTAAGTATATCAATGATTTCATAAACCCTTTGTTTATCCGCCATTAAGTGATCATCCTGAAAAATAATTGTCTTCGTACTGTATTGGTCTCTAAGGCGTTTAAAATCCTCTTTGATTCTGGGTAGGCTATAATAACGCATCTTTTTGCCGTGTACCGTGTGTGATGAACAAAAACAACAATTAAAAACACAACCTCTAGAAGTCATCGCAACTAAATTTTGCTTTTTTCCGGTGACAGAAAGGTAAGCTGCTATTGTTGGGTTTGTTCGATAATCGTCTATTTCCAAAATGTCAAAATCATAAAAAGGAATTTCATCAAGGTCTTCTATATAATCATGCCTGAATGACTCCTTGTTTTCAGTTTTTCTCCGCGTAATCCACGATGGATTTTCTTCAAGGTACTGCAATTTATCATCGGCTTTGACAAGGCCTAACAAAGGCTTTTCGCCTTCACCGTAGCAAAGGGTATCAAAACATATACTATCTCTAAAAATTTCATTATACATATTTGTTGGCACACCGCCACCGGCAACTATCATAGCATTCGGAAATATACCGCGGCAGCACTGCGCAATATCCAGCATACTTTGATATAACGGAGTAAATAATGCGGATATCCCTACTATGCTCGGGGCATAATCAACCCACGTTGGCGATGAAAGAAATCCTTGGAAAAAACCAGCAAAAGAAGAAAATTCGAAGCTTTTTATTTTATTTAAAACACAGTTAAAATCAATAAGTTTCGCTTGGGTTTCAGTATACTTTTTCAGATACGCACTCAAAGATATTATACCTAAAGGCATGTCTGTAATTACAGCTCCGAAGGTACCTGATTTCTTTGACACTGCTTTTACATTGTAAGGGGGATTGACAAAATCGTCATAATTAATATTCGGCGGGACTATAAACAATATTCTATCCATATATTGCCTTATCAACAATCATAATATTAAACAACTTCCAATCCAAAATCCCTCAATATAGAAACTTTAATATTTCTACCATACTTCTGTTGTATAATCCCTGCCACTTCATCTGAGTAACTGGCAGCCATAACAATAACAGCATCTACCGGGTCTGATTCAAGCGCGTCGGGAGAAACTATTGGGATATGTGTGGCTGGCGTATATTTACCCTGTTTAAATGGTGCAGAGTCAACGACATACCTGATTTTACCGGCTAAATCCATTAAAGAGATAACTGCGAGCGCCTGATGTCCGGCTCCCCATATCGCCACCTTTTTACCCTTAAAACGACGGATATATTTTTCCACTCCATTCTTAATTTGTACTTGATATTTATGAAAATCCGATATATCCAATTTTATTCTTTTTCTTACAATAGCGGAAATTATGTAGTCATGCCAAACTTCATTACAGCTAATAACATCAAAACCATTCAGCTTTAACAGGGCATTCAGAGTTTCCTTGGAAAAATAAAACAGGTGATCTCCTATGAATTCAGAAAAAAGCTTTTTTCGCAAAATCATATCAAAATTCGGGACCTCAATCAGCCCTACAGCATTATCTGTCAAATTATTATATATACCCCTCAAGGTAGAATTTGGCTCCGGAAGATGCTCAAGAAAGCTTAAAATGAAAAATGCTTCAAATGGAGCGTATTTTAATTGAGCAGCGCTGTTCTGAATAAATCCTTTTGAAACCTTTAGCCTGCTTTTGACACACTCTGCCACGGACTCGCCTGAATACTCCAAGCCATAGGCATCCACGCCAAATTTATTCATAATGGACAGGGATTCTCCACGTCCACAGCCAATCTCAATAATTCTTTTATTTTTAAGCGAAAAATCTTTTACAAAACTACCAAATTGCCTTTGCCGAAAACTCTTCATCTCATTTGAGATTCCGCAGGCGCGTATAACCTGTCTATAATAAGGCACTGGCTCGCTATTTAACTGCGCCAACCCGCAGCCTGAACACTGACAGAGTTCCAGATTAATTCCTTTATCGCTTCCAAGCGACTTTAAATCCGGTAAAAATTGAGCGGCCTTTGGCATATTTTTGTAGCGCAGCAATGGCACTTTAAAAAATTTGTTACCACATACCCTGCATTTTTTTATTGGCATAAAATACTCCTACTCCTGCCGATACGTAAAAATAGAAAGTAAGGCAATAAAATAAAAACAAGCGCTTCCAATTAATACTAAATTAAATCCGAATGACATAGCAATCATGATTGCTGCAATCGAAGCAATAACCGAAGCAGAACCATTTATCGCCCAAGCCCAAGGGACCAAACTACCGTCTTTGGTAGAAATAAGCCTTAGGCCAAGAGGAAAAGCAAAACCCATAAAATAAGAAATGGGGGCTACGACCATAGTCACAATACCAATACGAAACCACAGGGACGATAACAGAAAAAGATTTGACAAAAAAGGCATAAGTTTAACAAGGATAAGTATAAAAATGCCGCAGATAAACACAAGTGCCATTATCCATTGCTTTAGATGCTTCTTTATTAAACCCGAAGATAGGCTTCCAAACCCCGCTCCAGCCAAAATTGCCGGTATAACTACTGCCATTGAATAAATAGGGCTGCCTAAAAAAAGAACAAACTTTTGCAAAATGCCCATTTCAAGGAGCATGAATGCAAAACCAATTGAGAAAAAATAAAAACAGGTAAAAAGGCCTAAATTCGATATGCTGGCTCTTTTTCTTGTAAACATAAGCGGTAGCAAAACAAGGATGAGAGATAAAACTGATGCGTGTAAAAAAAGAAATGACAAAACAAAAATGTGCCACACCCCTCTTATGCTATTGAAATATGCTGACGTCCATGGTGCTGACGGCTTTATTTGCAAGGGGCCCTTTCTATTGTAGTGATAAAAAAAAGGAATATCATCGGTACTCGGCGTAACATCAAATTCATATTTGTTATAAAACTCGCTTTCGGTATTGCTATCAGAATATTTAGCCAGGCTCACAAAAGGCTCCATGTAATTTCGCTGGCCCTCACTAACAACAGCGATGTCAGGATACCAAATTTCCAGCCTATTTGATTTGCAAAATTGAATGAGCTTTTCCTTCTCTGCCCGACTAAAAGGTTTCGTCTTAAAAATTACATTCCCTACTGTCTTATTCTGAGAGGCTATAACAACTATGTGCTCGCTCGGCCTTTTATATCCTTTCTCTCGGCATGCCGCAAGGGCTATTGAGAAGACACGTAACGCTTCTTTTGGTTTTTCTGGATAGGCCCATCTGCCTATCTGAATATAACCGGTATCCGTTAAATGGTCCAGATAATCAATAAAAGCTTCTTTGGTATAAAGAAAACTGTCAGAAAGTGTATAGGCTCCTGTTGAAAGCGCAAGAAAACTATCAGTATAATATAATATTATAGCGTCATATTTATATGGCGATCTCCTTACAAAACTCCTTCCGTCTTCTACAAAGAGGTTTATGTTATTATAAGAAAAGACATTGTTGATCTGATCTGAAAATTTCTCTCTTATTAAATACGCTGTTGTCGGATTAATCTCTACCGCATCAACTATTTTCGCAGAATTAAATACTGCTGTAAGAACATCAAATCCACCTCCAGCTCCAATAACAAGCACTCGCTCTGGCGCAACATCGGCCAAAACATAGGCTGCATTTCTATCAACAAATGTTGTTCGTAATAAATCCCGTGATAAAGCAGGGCTATAAAACCAAGCCATCGCGTCTCCATCCATAACTATATATTTAAATCCCGGTGCCTTTTTATACGATATAACATCAATACGGGAAATCGGGTTCCATTTTGTGTATTCAACCTCTGTATCCTCCTGAAACACGGTCCAAAATTGCTTGTGCTTTTCTGGTAAGATGTTATGAAAGATGGAGTCTTCCGGGAAAGCAAGTATCAATATTAAAAAAATGGGCCAAATTAAAATAGCTCTTTTATGTTTATGAAGTTTATGCTGGAGGTTTATATATAATAGCGGGGCTATACTTAAAAGCGAGGTTATAGTTACTAAGTGTGAGGCTCCTATTGGGCCAATGGACACAATAAAAAATAAACATCCTAAACTAGACCCAATTAAGTTAAAAAAATAAATTTTTGCTGTTATGCCAGGAAAACGCATAAACGAGCCCCCGATTGCTAACCCAGCAAAAAAATACGGCAACATAAGTATTAAATATGTTGCCATCAGTCCAAAAATTATCTTTGGATTAGGCGATAATGCGAACGTATCTATAATTGGGTAATATCCGTACTTAGACGAAATAAAGACTGAGATAGATAAACCTATAAGACAAAACGCATAAAAAGATTCATCGGAAAGATTTTTTAATTTGTTTGATAAAAATAATACCGTACCGCTTGTTGCAAATCCCAGTAACGCCATAGTTATTACAATATAGACAAAATGATACCATAATGCTACGGATAGGATGCGTATTTGCAGAAGCTGTAATTCCAGCGTCACCGCGGAGGTAACCAAGACTATAAAAAACAGCAATCTTCTTGACATGCCTTATCTCCCCTTATTTTTTTCGATAATCTGCTTATTTGAATCATACCAGTTATATAAAGCTTTAAGCGACTTATCAATCGGAGAAAACTTAAAATCTTTCAATTCATCCAAAATTAATGAATTATCCCCGCTATATTCTTGGCCAAGTCCTTCGGTTTTAATGATTATCTTCAATTTTTTACCGGATATTTTAGCAATTTTATCAGCTATACCCTTAAAATCGACAGTCTCCCCGGTGCATACGTTATAGACGTTCTTCCGGGGTTTGTTATCGATAAACCATTTTACGATTTTTACCAAATCATCAATATATAAGAAATCAAAGAATTTATTTTGGTTAATACTAACGGGTAAGCCAAGAACAGCATTGCAGCAAGCATTTGGAATAAAACGAGTGCGCCAATCATCATATTTACCAAAAACGCCAAAAAGCCTAAGATTGTAAATATTGCTGCTTGACTGCGCGTATTTAGTCATTATATACTTTGAGAAACCGTATTGATCTTGCGGAACATGCTGGTTGAAATATTCTTCCTTCATCTTAGGTATCCAGTTTTCCCTGCCAAACTCCGCGCCCGAGCCAAAATAAATCATTTTTCCAAAATAATCCTTACATCTGGCAAGGTTAAAAAACATTTTCAAATTATTTTCCAGGACTTTTAAAGGATCTTTTATGGAATGTTTTGGCGCGGCGTCATAGGTAGCCGTATGGATAATTACATCAAATGCGTTACTCTTTATATAATCAAAAATCTTCTGTGAGTCTAAAAGATTAAGTTCTCCACTATTTAAAGAAACAATATCGTATTCGCTATTTAATTGTTCAGATAAATTTCGAGCAATAAATCCAGTTCCTCCGGTGATTAATATTTTCATGGTTCTTCTATGGGCTTTAGGATCATATTCGCCTTGAATTCTTTTCTATCTAAAAACGGCCAAAGGTCTTCCATGGGCTTTGAGACCATCTGGCCATCAGGTTTAGCTTCCGATGATACTTTAGGTTGAGTTAATAGATCAGGGTTTACCATAACCTCGCATACAACCGGGCCGCGAGAATTAAGGATTAAATTAATTTTCTCTTTTAATTTTTGATGATTACTAAGTTTGAAAGTTTTCAAACCATAGGCCTTGGCTATTTTTAGCGTATCCGGCAAAGTCAAACCGCTTGAGGGGTCGCAACCTACTAGGCGCCCGCCAAAGAATTTTTGATGCGTGGCCCTAATTGATGCATAGGCATTATTGTTTAAAACAAATACCTTAATTGGTAACTGATACCTTTTTAATAATTCTAATTCCTGAATATTATGCTGTAATCCTCCGTCTCCTACTAAACAAATAGTCCGCCTCTTACCGCTGGCAATACAGGCGCCGATACTCGCCGGCAAGCCAAACCCCATCGCTCCTAAACCCGGAGAATTAAAGATTCTCTGCCCCTGTTTAACTTTGAATGTTTGCATGGTTATCTCACTACAGCTGCCAGAACTGCCCGGGACAATTAGATCATCCTTAGTTAGCAATTCAGACAATGTATCCACCAAAACATAAGTATTCAGGAATTTCTTTTCTTGTTTAAATTCAGCTAAAACAACCGGATATTTTTTCTTCCAAGACTGACACCTATTTAACCATTTTTCAGTATCTAAATTTATTTGATTAGCTTTAATTAAAAGGGCATTTAAAAATCTTGCGGCATCTAGATTAAACTTTATATCGATTTTAGTTGCGATCTTTTCTATCTCATACTCATCAATATCAACAATAACTTTTCTGGCTGCTCTGGCAAAATTGCCATAATTATAGGCAACTTGCGCCACATCTAACCTTGCGCCAATACAAATTATCAAATCCGCGTTTTGCTGGGCAAAGTTTGCACCACGTTGTCCGACAGAACCCGGCCGGCCAACATATAAAGGATGATCCTGCGGCAAAATATCTAAAGATCTCCAGGTGGTTAATACCGGAATTCTTGTTTCTTTAATTAACTTTTTAAACTGGTTAATCCCCTTAGCCAATCTAATGCCATTACCGGCTAAAATAATCGGCCGCTTAGATTGATTAATTAATTTTATCAGCCGATTGATTTTATTATTTAGGCGTTTTTCTTTACTGATCTGTTTTGGCTTAATAAATTCTTTTAATTTATTTTTATCAATCATTGCTCCCTGAACATCCAGCGGTATATCCAGCCAGACCGGCCCCATTCTTCTTTCGCGAGCGTAATAAACAGCTTTATCTAAATGGTACTTTATATCTTTAGGCTCCATAATCGTAGCTGCGTATTTAGTAATGGGCTTAACTAATGAAACGATGTCTACTTCTTGGGGCCCAATTTGACGCACCCCCTTACCAAGCATTAAATCCGCTTTTTTAACTTGCCCTGAAATAATCAAAACAGGGGTAGATTCAATCCAAGAAGCAGCCACCCCGGTAATAGCATTGGTTCCACCCGGCCCAGTCGTTACTAAAGCCGCTCCAATGTTACCGGTATATTGACTATAAGCATCCGCGGCAATTGCGCAGGCCTGTTCATGCAAATTAACAACAAACTTTAATTTCTTATTTCTGCCTAAAGAATCCACCAGATGCATGCACCCGCCGCCTGGCAGCATAAAGATATTTTTTACGCCTAAACCGGCAATATACCCCATTACATAATCAGATAATTTAATCATAATAATCTATTTATTTCTGCCAAAGCAGCTGTAACTGATAAATTGCTCTTATTCCAAGGTTTGCCCACTAATATGCCTCTTATCCCTAATTCTTTGGCCTGGCGGATATTTTCTTCGCTATCCTCAACCAAAACATCAATTTTATTTAGCCATTTTAAATAATCAGCTTTAGTATTACCATAATTCGGTGCCTGCTCATTTACCCTTAGTGATGGAACAAAATTAAAGCTCCTGATCCATTTGCCAAAGTTCCTCATAACCCAATCAGCGGATATGTGCGCTGCTTTTATTGGAACAAAGGTTAAAGCAATATGCCTTGCCTTATCTCCAAACTCTTCAAACCATGCCAATACTTCCGGATCAGGTTTTATTTCAGAATATGCTTTTGATAATCTAAAACTATCTAAAGATGATAAATATTCTTCTTTAGTGCTCCTGATAATACGTTCTGGGGTATTTTCCGTTATTTGTTCAAAATTGACTTTACAATCAGGATGTTCAGGCAACCACTTATTAACCAACCAACAGCGCATTAAATCATTTAATATGTCATCCACATCCCAAACGATAGTTATCATTAATCAATGGCCTTTACTTTATTGCTTCGTATAGCCAATCCGACCTAAAGGTCATCTGGGTTTTTCTGTCTTTATTACTTGATATTGTTTTATCCTCATAAAAAGAATCGTCTTGATAATGCGTTGTGGATACTTCTTCAAAAATAACTCCTTCTTTAGAAGAGAAATCGTGATTTACGCCCCTTTCCACTGTCAACATACCGCCGGCTTTAAGTAATTTGACTTCCTTGCCAATCGTAACATCCATGCTTCCGTATAAAACCTGAAATGTCTCTTCTTTTTTAACATGATAATGAAAAGGGTGCTTTTGCCCGGGTAACATGATAATAAGTTTTTTGCAATATTCACGATTAATACAATTTAAGATAGCCGCTCCCCATTCTTCATACCTATCTATCCCGTAATGGTGAGACAATTCCAAATCAATCTTTTCAGGTAAAGCTATATGGCTTTTTAAAATCACCTCTTTTAATTCTTTAATAATCTTGAGGACCTTTTCACGTAAATTTCTTATTTTTAAATCATTAAAATTGACGGCTGCGTTAGCCTTTAAGTTTCTATCAAGAATATATTCTATATATTTGGATATATCATTGGCAACGAGCTGACCTTCTTGACAAGGTATCGCATAAAAAACATAATCTTTGGTTAACTTTTCTCCTAGCTTTAGGTCAACCTTGGCAAATACCCCTCTTTTTAGCCCTTTCAAATCATTTCTTTCTTTTTCGGTTATCAGATATCGGCCTTCTTCAACACCATCCATTTGATAAGCATCTTGTGCGGCGCCAAGCCATTTATCTATTTGGCTAGGGACAGAAGAATAAGCGTTTATCGAGTACTTTTTCGACTCAATAACAACATGCCTTTCAAAAACTTTTGCCCCTTTAGCAATGGCAATTTTTATGGAATCTATATTATCGGGTTCTTCGTGCGTAGAAAAACCAACCGCGATACCCGGATAACGCTCTCTTAATAAATCAATCTGGTTTAACTGAAGATTATCCCTTTTGGTTGGATACTCACCTACACAATGCATAATACAAAGATTCTTATTCCTGTGTTCGAAGAAGGTAACCACCTGATCGATCTCTTCTAATGTAGCGCTTGCCGTAGATGCTATTATCGGCAAATCAGTTTGGGCTATTCTTTCTAATAACGGCCAATCAGTAAAAGAACAGCTGCCGATTTTTATAACACTGAAATCATGTTTTTCTATTAGGTCTACGGATTTTTCATCAAAAGGCGTGCAAATCGGCATAAAGCCTGCGCTACAGATCTCATCTTTGAGCGCCTTAAGTTCCTTTTCACTTAAACGAGTTTCTTCGAAACGCTTAACGTATTTAATATCTGCCCTGCCCTTGGAATCCGGATGAATAAAAGTATCTAAGTTTCTGTATTGAAGCTTGAAACCAAATTTAAAATCATATTTTTTACAGGCTTTGCCTATCTCTCTAATAATATTGATTCCGTGCTTTAAATCTCCGGAATGGTTATTGGCCAATTCAAATATGAATAATTTATTAAATATTGATGCCTTAAGCATAAACACCTCTTCTTAAATATTATATATCAATACAAAGCCCATCTCTGGCGGCTATCGTGTGCTTAAAAATCTTGCGAGCGAATTCTTTAGCTGATCTTATATCGCTTTCTTTTAGGTAAACGCCGGAATCAAAATGCGCCAAAAATAATTTCTTGACTTTCCCCTGCTTAGCGATCAAAGCAGCCTGTTGGGGATTAAGATGCGGCCAATGGTTATCAATTTTACCCGGAGGCAAAGATGACTCAGTGATCAAAATATCCGCTCCTTTAGCTAATAGATCAAGATTCCTACAAGGCCCGGTATCCGTACAAAAAACTATCGCTTTATTATCTGCAAATACCCGGTATCCATAACAAGTGCCAATGTGACGGAGTTCTTTGTATTCAATATCTACCGGCAGCTTTAAATTATTCGAAAATTCATTTACCATTAGCTTTGTCTTAAGCTTGTTAACCGGCATTGAATAAGGGGCATTGATAATAACCTTAAATAACCTCTTTACCCCCTTGGGGCCAAAAACCTTAATTCCCTGGATAAAATTAAATTTAGCTAAAGCGTGTAATCCGATGATATGGTCTAAATGGAAATGGCTAAGTAAAACTATGATTGGCTTATTTTCTTTTATATATTGATCAAGCTTATAGAATCCGCCCCCGGCGTCAAAAACAATATAAGCCTGATTCGTATCCAGCAAAATACAAAGCGTATTGCCTAGGGCCGTATCATACCAACCGCTTGTTCCTAAGAAATGTAGTTTCATGCCTGATTAAAATATTCCGCGTACCATTTGCCAGTTTTGCGAAGGCCTTCTCTTAGGCTATAGCTAGGCTTCCAGCCTAAAATGCGTCGGGCTTTTGCGGAAGAAAGATACTGTTTTTTTATTTCATATCTAGCTGTATTTATGATTTTATAATTTAATTTCTTTGCGCCGGGATAAAATTTACCGATTTCCTTTAATAGTTTAATTACCGTCACCGGCTTCTCATCACTTAAATTAAAAGCTTCTCCGAAGAGTTTGCGCCTGGTCAATAGCTCAGCTATCCGAATATAACCAGCGACGATATCATCAATGTAAACATAATCGCGCACAAACTTTCCATCGCTGCGTATCTTTAATTTTTTATTTAAAACCAAACTTCGCATGGCATCCGGTATAAGCCGGCTGAAATTAAAATCTCCCGGGCCGTATATATTGCCGCACCTGGTGATTGCTACCGGTAAATTATAGGTGTGCGCGTAAGTATAAGCGATCAGGTCAGCGCAGCTTTTAGACACGTCATAAGGGTGATTACCTTGTAATGGCGCATCTTCCTTATATGGTAAATTTTTATGGGCTCCGTATGCCTTATCGCTTGAAGCGATAATAATTGACTGAATATTTTTAGAATTCCTGCATGCTTCCAGAATATTCCAGGTGCCTTCGATATTCGCGGAAAAAGTCTTTAATGGATTAAAATGGCATTTACCTACAATCGCCTCAGCTGCCAGATGGAATACCAGATTAATTTTATTTTTATTTATAATCCTTTCAACTAATTTATAATTAACTACGCTGCCTTTAATTACAGCGATCTTCCCATAGTCAGCTTTAGTTAAAACAGTCTTTTTCCTTCTGACCTTGATATCTAAACCAAATATTTTTGCACCCGAAGAGGCAAGCGCCTTAGTAAGATTAGAACCCAGAAATCCCTCAAAACCTGTAATTAATACTTTTTTGCCTTTCCAAAATTTATTATTCATTACTCCTGCTTAATCCTTCCATTTTTTCCATGGCGCTTTACCCTCATCCCAGGACGCCTCTAACTCAGATCTGTCTCTTAATGTATCCATACACTTCCAAAAACCATTGTGCTTAAATGCGGCTAGCTGTTTAGCATCCGCCATATCTTTTAAAGAATCAAATTCCCACACAGTTTCATCTCCACTGATATAATTAAAAACTTCCGGCTCAAGCACAAAAAATCCACCGTTAATCCAAGAGCCATCGCCTTTGGGTTTTTCAAGAAAAGAATTAACCACCCCTGCTTCTTTCATGCTTAAAGCGCCAAACCTTCCGGCAAGCTGCACAGCGGTAACGGTCGCGGATTTTCCGCTGGCTTTATGAAACTTCACCAACTCTTTAATATTAACATCACTCACCCCATCGCCATAGGTCATCATAAATGTTTCATTGCCTATGTATTTACGAATACGTTTTAGGCGGCCACCAGTCATTGTTTCAAGCCCGGTATCAACCAGGGTAATCTTCCACGGCTCAGATGATGTGGTGTGAACCTTAACCTCGTTTTTCTTTAAATCAATGGTAACGTCGCTCATATGCATAAAATAATGCGAGAAATATTCTTTCAGCATATAGCTTTTATATCCCAGGCAGATAATAAAATCATTAAAGCCAAAATGGGAATACATCTTCATAATATGCCAAATAATCGGCTTGTTGCCAATTTCCACCATCGGCTTAGGAATATTAGTAGTTTCCTCGCTAAGCCTCGTCCCTCTGCCACCTGCTAAAATGACTACTTTCATCTGCCCTCCCTTAAGATGCTTCCTGAGCCAATCTTCTCATCTGGCCTGTCATATACAGCGGTAATGTTAATACCTTATCGCATAAGGATAGCTTCTCCTGCGAAAAACGTATACCAAACGGAGGCTTCTTTTCTTTTATAAATAGTTTTAACGATTTAAGCGTGCCCGTTTTACCTGCTTTAACCTCCACCGGCAATATTAGAGAATCTAACGCCACAACATAATCAACCTCTGCTGAACTATTTTTTTTATCACGCGCCCAAAAAAACAGCCCGCGCTCTAAATAACTATCAGTTTGAGCCCTTAATTCCTGGCCAATAAACTGCTCTGTTACGGCGCCGGCGTTAATCTGAATAAAATCATTCGTTAGTGTAAGCTTGGTTTGCAGGCCACAGGCATTCTGCATTAGGCCTACATCAAGAAAGTTTAATTTAAATTTCATTTCATTAATTTGCGCTTCCAAAGGAAGCCCTGAAGCGGCAGTCGCGTATACCGGATAAATAATACCGGCTAATTTTAAAAGGTTAAGTGCCTGTTTAATATCCCTTGATTTGCTGTCCGGATCAATATTCGAATACTTGATGCGATCCCCAACCAGGCGCGGAGCTTCATCTAATACCTTTTGCAAATATTTATGCTCGGAAGATTTAGCGTATTTCCCAAAATCACTCCGATACGTTTGAAGCAATGAATTCTGGATTCGCTGACAATTTAAAAAATTCTTGCTTTCTAGATACTCTTTAACTACAGCCGGCATGCCCCCCACAATAAGGTATATCCGCAACAGATCCAACAATTTCTTATGCACCGCGCCATCGATTACGCTATTCAAGCTTATCTGGCCCAAATAATGACGCAACTGCTCATTCCCCGAAGCCGTTAAAAACTCAAGCCATGATAAAGGCTCAAGATATATAAACTGAACTCTGCCTACCGGCATTCTAAAATTTGAATTGTTAAGGGCAAATTCCATCAATGAACCTGCCCCGATAACAGCAAGTTTATTGTACTTTTCCTTGAAATACCGCAGAGCCATTATCGCGTTTGGGCATTCCTGTATCTCATCAAGAAAAAGCAATGTTTTCCCTGCTTCTATGGTTTGACCCGTAAGCAACTGCAATTTATTAATAATCTCAATAGGATCAAGCGTAGTGAAACACTGCTTAAGTTCAGGCCTAAATTCGAAGTTGACGACAACTAAATTTTTGAATGCCTTCTTCCCAAACTCTTCTACAATATAACTCTTGCCTACTTGCCGCGCGCCTCGCAATAATAAGGGCAACCTATCAATACGCTCTTTCCAATTAAATAAATCATTCTCTATATCTCTTTTCATAGTATATCCTTTCCAACTATGGCTAATATCCAAGGATATAATATAACAATTTTGGCTATAATACAAGGTAAATCGGACATTTCCTTATTAGATGAGTTCATATTTTACACTTCACCTTTTTGCTCTGAATCAAACTTAGAATACAAGGCAACCGTCAATCCCAACACAACCCAAAAAAGAAAGCTCAGCTGAAAAGAATACAGATGGACTTCAAAAAAACTGTGCACCAAGAATCCCAACAATCCCGCAGTTAGGCCAACCAAAAGAAAATAGTTTAGCGACCTGGCAGCACTTAAGCTCACTTTAATACTTCGATAAAAAACATACCCCACAAACAAAAGAAAACACAATAAAGAAAAAATCCCTGACTCAGCCCACATCTGAAGATAGCAATTGTGTGCATAATAAGTACCGAAATTATTAGTGTAGAAAGCACAGTAATCCATAAAAGTTCCAACCCCCTTACCGAGAAAAGGATTTTCTTTAATCATTCCCCAAGCACCGTGAGAAAGAATAAATCTATTGCTATCCCCTCTATTCCGAAAGAAAAATAAAGCAAACCCTATTAACGGCACACAGAAAACATAGCTAAATGAAAACAAAACCCAAAATACTTTTTTCAAACGGCAATAATTAGTTAACAGGGTTACAAAAATTAAACCTGATATAATACCTAACCACCCACCTCTGCAAAGAGTCCAAAAAGAAGACAGAATAAGCATGGCGGTAATCAAAAGAAGGCACAATTTGGCCACAAGGCCATGGTTTGGCTTCCTATAGCCAAAGCCATAACCAAAACCAAAACTCAAAACAATAGGAATAACACAGCTTAAATACGCTGCCAAACCATTTTGATTTTTAAAAGGGCCTATACTAGGTACCGAAAAACCACCTGAAACTCTCCCTCTCAAGAATTCAAACCCAAGAAACTTTTGCGTAAAAACTGTAAGCCCCACCAATGTTGCGCTGAACAAAAAAACATACACTGCCTTAACAATGCGCCTAGCATCCTGGAATGTATCAATTATTGCCCAAAGAAACAAAGGAAACCGGCCCCATTTCATAAAAAGCACTTTTAAACTTTTACCAACTAACGGCCCGCTGTTAAGCAGCGATAAATCCATAAAAACAAAAAAAGCCAAAAGAAATAAAAACAACACCTTATTAGCTTTTATACTGGTAAAATCCGGGGACAAAATCTTCTTAATCAAAAAGAATACGATTGCCATGCCGGCAAAAGTCCCAATCATGGTTATAGAAATGGGGATGGAAAAAATCACCCCGTAAATCAAATATTCAACTGCTACGTCTAAAAATCTTAATATTTTTAATTTCATAGCGATATTATCTCATGCAATTTCTTAACCGTTCCCAGCCCATCCATTACATTTACTATCCTTTCTAATTCTTTTATTTTACGCCTTAATACCCGCGGGTCAAAATAATCCGACTGGGCAATATAGATCTTATCCGCCTTAGTAGCTTTATCCTTTTCGCTATTTAACAAGGTCTCCTCAAAAAGTTTCTCTCCCGGCCGCAGGCCAATAAATTTTATCTTTATGTCTTCTTCAGGCACCAGGCCATGAAGAGAAATCAACTCTTTTGCCAAATCCAATATCTTAATCTGCTCCCCCATATCCAAAATAAATATCTCTCCTGCCTTGCCCATGGCCCCGGCCTGCAAAACAAGCTGGCTTGCCTCATTAATACTCATAAAGTATCTTTTAACTTCAGGATGAGTTAATGTTACGGGGCCGCCTTCTTCAATCTGTTTCTTAAATAAAGGGACAACGCTTCCATCAGAACCTAATACATTTCCAAACCTAACCGCCATAAATTTAGTCTTACTCATTTTAGCCTTAGACTGCAAAACCATCTCCGCTATCCTTTTGGTAATACCCATCACACTTGTCGGGTTTACCGCTTTATCCGTAGAAATAAGAATAAACCTTTCTACCTTGTAATGATCCGAGGCGTAGATAAGGTTTCGGCTTCCAATAATATTATTCTTTACCGCTGACACAGGATTCTCTTCCATAAGGGGGACATGCTTATGGGCTGCCGCGTGGAATACAACTTGCGGCTTATAAAGCGAAAACACACTCTTCAGCAGGCCTATATCTTTTATATCCCCGATTATAGTTCTAAACTTAATCTGGGGGTATTTTGTCAAAAATTCAATCCCTAAATAATAAACATCATTCTCATTATGGTCAAATAACAAGATCTCCCTGGGGCTAAAATTCACTATTTGCCTGCAAAGAGCTGAACCTATCGAGCCGCCCGCGCCGGTAACCAAAACTACCTTCCCGGATAGGTAACCCTTAATCTCATTTTCATTGATATTAACTGTCTCTCTGCCAAGAAGATCTTCCGGCTTAACATCTCTGGGCTTAACTTCTAAATCGCCATTGAGTATCTTTTGTAAGCCCGGAACTATCCGGATTTTTACAGAAGGTATTTGGCAATTTGAAATAATACTCCTGATTATTTCGCCTTTAGCAGAAGGAATGGCTATAATAACCTCATTAATTCCATATTTTTCAACAACTGAAGATATATCACTGCAGGCCCCTAAAATACTTACGCCTTGAATACGCAGATTCTTCTTATTTCGATCATCATCAATAAAACCGATTATTTCTATATTGGTTTTAAGATTATTACGCGCCTCCCTCAACACCATCACTCCGGCTTCTCCTGCCCCTACAATAATAGCCCTTTTTCGTTTACTTCCTATGGCAGGGCGGAATTTCTCCCGCAATAGCCTGGTAACAAAACGGATTCCCGCCACAAAGCAGAAACTCAAAATACAATCCAAAGCAAAGATTGAACGCGGAAAACCGGCAAAAGTATAGAAAAAAGCAACAACTGGAATAAAACAGAGCGTGGCTAAAACATGCGCCTTTGCTATTCTCCAGATATCATCTATGCTGGCATACTTCCATAAACCGGAATAAAGGCCAAAATATCCAAGAATAACCATTTTAATAGAGATGAGAATAGGGAGAGTTTTGAGAATCACCTGCCAATAGCTGCCATCAATTTTAAAATCAAAACGCAGATAAAAAGCAAGTATATAGGCGCAAATCACCAAAGCTAAATGAATAGTTATGATAATTAAACGCCGGAATTTGTAAGCTAAGACTTTTACTTTCATAGTCTTATATTATATACCAAAATATAGTTTTAGCAATTGCAAATCAAAGGGGACGGTTCTATTTTTCCAGAATTTGATTCGTGAAAAATAGAACCGTCCCCTTTTATTTAATGCTGGACGCCTTCTCTTTTAATAACCTTTATCACAGTTAAAAGGATAATATAAAGATCAAAGGCAAAAGAACGGTGATTGAGGTAATATTCATCAAAAGAAACCTTTATGGGGATCGCTAAATCGTCTCTTCCGTTTACCTGCGCCCAGCCTGTAACTCCGGGAACAAGCTTATGGATATTTTTCTTAGTGCGCAATCCCACTAAATCATCCTGGTTAAACAATGCCGGGCGAGGCCCGACAAAACTCATCTCACCTTTTAAGATATTAAATAGCTGCGGCAATTCATCGAAACTGTATTTGCGCAAGAATTCTCCTCCGGGAATCAAATAATCTTCAGGATCTTTCATTAAGTGCGTGGCCACCTGAGGCGTATTTAATTTCATAGTCCTAAATTTAGCCATTTTAAAAATACGATTGTTCCTGCCAACACGATCTGTCCAAAATAAAATAGGGGACGTTTCTATTTTTCTTATTTTCCGTCCCCTATTTTGCATTAGTTTAATCAATGCGGCAATAACTAACATCGGGATACTAAGTAGAACTATCAAAACCAAAGCCAAAATTAAATCAAAAATCCGTTTTAAAATCATAGACAGTTTATGTTACCTGTATACTTCTTTTCTATGACGCACAAGAATTATCCTGATTTCTTTTTCCTTATACCTCTCTTGGCAAGATATCTGCCTATTTCTTTAGGTGAGATAAATTTTGCCTCTTTCAGACGCTCCTGGGCAGTAAGTAGGTCTTCCTTATCTTCGCTTATCTCAAGGAGCCTCTCCTTAATTGCCTCAGCCACAAAGTAACTCATCTTGACCCCATGGGATAAACAATACCGGGAGAGCCTTTCTTTCAAAGGTAACGGCACTCGCGTCCCTAAAAGTACTTGTGTATTTCGATTAGCCATTTTATTGCCTCCTTGTGCAGAAGCACATACTGGCCCATCCTTTAGGGCCAGGTATTGATTTGTTATCTTATGCTATCAAAGCATAACATCTGATATCATCTTTGTCAAGAAATAAAACACGTGTCATTTAACCGTTTCCCTAATCCCCTCTTCCAGCGTAAATGGCAGCTTCCAACCAAGCAGGTCCATATTCAGTTTTAAAGGGTGGATTTAGTAATAATATTCTCATCTTTTTACAAATTAGGTTTAGCTTTTAGCCTTGAGTATAAGAATGCAAAAAGCAGGCATGAATTTACGCAAAGAACTGACTGCACCTCTATCAAACTCCGATGGAATATTAGAATCCCCGCGAACTGCAGAACTACTGAGATAACCAGGTATTTTATAAAACTCAGGTTTTTAATTGAAAGAAAATAATTAATCAGCACAAAAGAGAGCGCAAAAAAGGTCATTGAGATGCTAAACAATCTTCCCAGTAATATTGACTCCGGCAGCGCTTTGCCGGTTAAGAGTTTTAAAGTAAACCCGGGGAAAATATTGTAGGATAATGCCGCGCTCAAACAAAGATAAAGCGCATAAAGCAGGGATTTCTTTAAAACGCTTGTAGTCTCAGAATTGACAGCGTTTAGTCCGCTTGTACGCGGGAACATTACGATGCTAATTGCCGCAGGCAGGAATAAAAATACCTTACCCAACATCTGCGCTAATGAATAGGCCCCTGAGGCTTCCGGAGAAAAGAAATATTTTACCAGCACCATATCAAAACAGATTAGCCAAATAAAACACATGTTGCTTATGGCAATAGGAAACAAATATAAAAATATTTCCTTATAATCCGGCTTCTCTTCTCTAACCCGGACAGTTAATAATTTACGTAGAGGGATAATTCCAATAACCACTTGGAAAATAATGGAAACCAAAAGCGCGCCTAATGCCCCGGCGATCTGAAAACCCAGGAAAATAAATAATACTGTAAAAATCAGCTTGATAATCCCACCTAATAATGAAGACGCAACCAACCAGCCAAAAAACTCCAGGCCCTGCAACCCTCCGGCTAAAATCGGGGCTAATACAGAGAAAGCAATCAACATGGCTAAAATATAACCTGAAGCCAAAGAATCAATTTTTAAACCTTTAATTATAAACGGTGAGATAAAAATGAATACGATAAAAATAAAAAATGCGGTGATTATGCCCTTACTGAATAAACCCTGTATTAACGCGTTGATTTTATGGGCCTCTCTGCGGGCACTGTATTCCGAGGCATATTTTGCTACCGCTACCTGGAGTATCCCTAACGGATTGGAGATAAGCATAAATACGGCAAGTAAAGCGTTAAAAGCAGCAAAATCCTGAGGAGAAAGCTTATGCGCGATTACAAGTTGATAGATAAGATTGAAAAAATTAGCCAGAGATGTGCCAAGAAATACAAAGATTATATTTTTAGTAAAATGATCAAGTCGTTTTATTTTACTTAACATAAACTAAACCGTAGCTAAAATTAAAATCCGTTTTACTATATCTCTTTAACCGTCTCCCTAATCCCCTCTTCCAGCGTAAACGGCACATTCCACTAAAGACAGTTAATTAACATATTTGTTAATTTATTGTATTCGAATAATCTTCCTTGAATACCTAAGACAAAAGTTCGGGTAGGCGCCTTAACGCAGCTTCTATTGGGATAATCGAAATTTTTCCGTCCCTCATTTCGCGATTACCTCCATACGCAAAGTATGCCTTTGACATAGGGTAATCCGCAAGAAAAGACTTCAATCCTTTTAACATGCCCCCTGAAATCCTAGCAGTCCGTTTAATCTCAAAAGCCCGGATCCCTTTATCCCCATATAACACAAAATCCACTTCCGCATTGTCAGCCGTCCTCCAATAGTATATTTTATAGCCTAACCCATAATCGGTATTTGCGGCATTGAGTTCTTGAAAAAGAAGCGTCTCAAGGCTGATGCCTTCTATCTCTTCGGGCATATCCAAAGGCCCCGCAGGCCTTAAGGTGCGGTAAACTCCCGCGTCAAAAAAATAGAATTTAGGATGGCTAATCATGCGCCTCTTTGCTTTTTTGACAAAAACAGGCACTCTATAAGCCATAAGCAGATCTTCTAATATTGAAAAGTAGCTTTCCACAACCTTGCGCTCAACAGAACACTCCCTGGCAACCGATGAAATATTAAGGATTGAGCCTTGCGAAAAACTTGCTGCCTCAAGAAAACGGGCAAATCCCGCCAAATTTCTGGTTAAACC
This sequence comes from Candidatus Omnitrophota bacterium, assembly GCA_030691865.1. GTDB lineage: Bacteria > Omnitrophota > Gorgyraeia > Gygaellales > Profunditerraquicolaceae > UBA6249. The sequence goes on from JAUYDL010000029.1 coordinate 72,683, forward strand.
CTCCTGTTGTATTTCCTCTTCCAGATAGGTCTTTACATAACTCTCAAGATATGCCTTGGGGTCCTTTTCTATATAAACACTAGGCAGCTGCCCATATTGAAGCGAATGCACTAAGTTAAAATCTTTTCCTAATTCCGATACGGTGAACGGATGCATATAATAGGTAAGGGCGCGGCCAGCCAGTAAATTTTGTCCTTTTCTTTTTATCTTTCTTGCGCTTGAGCCGGTTAAAATAAATTTATATTTATACTTTTCTATCAGACGGTGAACCTCGTTCAGGAGTTCGGGAACCCTTTGCACTTCATCTATAATAAT
>JAUYDL010000053.1 GCA_030691865.1 Candidatus Omnitrophota bacterium
GGTGGTTGTAATCATCGTTGTATCTTCTGCGCTTTTGATTTTTTAAGATATAAACCAGATATTTTAGATGAAGATTGTCTTAAAAAGTTCGTCCTTGAAGCAGCAAAAAATGGTGTAAAGGCTATTTTATATTCAGGAGAGGGCGAGCCACTCTTACATAAGAGTGCCGTAGATATTATTGTTTTTACAAAGAAAGCAGGTATCGATGTTGCGCTTGTGACTAACGGTGTTATGTTGGGCAAAGAAAAAGCTAAAAAATCATTAGAACATCTTGTTTGGCTGAAGGTAAGTCTGGATGCAGGAACAGAGGAGGCTTACGCAGCTATCCATAGGACAAAGCAAGAGGATTTTAATATAGTTATTAAAAATATACGAGAGGCAGTTCGGATTAGAAATAAGAATAAATATGAGTGCACGATAGGGGCACAGTATTTATTAATACCGCAGAATTATAAAGAAGTTATAACTGCAGCCAAATTATTGAGTAACATAGGAGTGGATTATTTAGTAATAAAACCTTATTCTCTGCATCCGTTGAGCATTAATAAAATAAAATCTAATTTTAACTATAGAAATTTATTTTATTTAGAAGAAAGACTAAAAAAGTATTCAAAAGATAATTTTCAAATAATATTTCGGCGGCGTACAAAAGAGAAATTAGCTGAAGAAAAACCTTATAAGCAATGTTTGGGTTTACCTTTTGCCTCTCATATAACTGCAACAGGTGATATCTACCCCTGTAATCTCTTTTTGGGCAAAAAAGAATTTATTTTCGGTAACATATATAAGAGTTCCTTTAAAAATATATGGGAAGGCAAAAGGCGGAAGAAAATTATGAAATTAATATATGATGAATGGAATACAAAAAATTGCAGAAGAGCTTGTCGATTAGATGAGATTAATCGTTATTTGTGGGAATTGAAACATCCTGTCAGCCACATAAATTTTATATAAAATTCTCTTGTGATTTAAAGTGTAGATGCCGCTGTGGTTTTTATCAAAATACTAAAACAACTAGTCAATGAATATAAAAAATAAAATTATTTACCTTGCGATATCTGTTTTTTTATACTTCTTTTTTGTATTTGACGTAAATTTCCATGGTCCAGATGAACCGGTTTATTTTGGTTATACTGCGAGTCTTGTGGAGGACGGCGATTTAAATATCGTAAATCAAGTATATTTTGGTTATGGGAAATTCGTTTCCGAAACCTATAATTTTCCTAATCTGAATAATTATGGGGGGGTTGTTTTATGGTTACCATTTTATACTTATGCGAAATCCATATATTATATAGCTAATAAACTTAATATAAAAAGTTTAATTGACGAAGGTTATATCCGAACCGCAAAATGTGCGATGTCTTTCAGCACTGTTATTTTCGGGTTTTTGGGGATTATTTTCACCTATCTCTTCTGTCGGAAATTTTTTTCAAAAAAAATCTCTACATGGTCAGTTATTGCGATATTTCTAGGAACGCCATTTTTTTACTATACGTTGTTCGAAGTAGGTAATCCCAATGTAATTTCCTGCTTACTTTTGGTTATATCAATCTGGTTTTGTAGCGATATGATGTATATGGGCAGATTGCAATGGTTTTTGTATGGATTATTTTTCTCTGTTTGCACAGCGGTTAGAACTGAACTATTAGCGCAATTACTTTTTATCTTTAGTTTTTTTATTATTTTATGCGCGTTAAAAAAAATAAGTTGGAAAAACGGGCTGTATTTTTTATGTGCTTTTATACCCATCCTTGTATTAAACGGTATAAATCTATATCTTAAACTTGGCCAAGGATGGTTTTCGCAGTTTTTGCCTTGGCCAACTAGGTTACGTCATGCTATATGGTTTGATGGATTTCTTAATTCGTTCAGAGGGATTTTTTATACTTCCCCAATCCTTTACGTCTGTTTTTTGGGTTTTCTGTTAATTATGATAAAAACACTGATGGATATTAAGGATATTTTAGGCAATATAACAGGCAACCTTAAAAACTTTTTTTTTATTATCCTATCCCTTTATTTAATTCTAAAATTATTGTTTTTAAACGTAGCTTTTAGTCCGGGGGGTGATACTCTTAGCGGCAGGATGTTTCTTTCGGAATTTCCCATTTTTGTATTATTATTTGCGCACGCTATTCAAAAAAAATATTTAAGACTACCTATTCTTATTTTGTCGCCATTTTTGGTTTTCTGGAATCTTCTCATTAGCTCTGAATTTATGACTGGCCTGGATTGGATTTATATTGAAAAAACACCCAGTATAATTGAAAGAGTATCTGTTTTAAAATACGTGGCATACGCTTTATTTTATGTAAAGGACAGCGTTCTTAAACTAAAAATCTGTCTGCCATTAATAATGACCATTGCCGGGGCATTACTATTATTCCGCGTTCTACTTCGTATTTGGAATATAGATGCAAAAAATCAGAATAAATACATCCACTTTAAATTATTTTATTTATTCGTAATATATCTGGTTGGAATGTTTACGGTTATTACCGCACTTAATATGCTTAATAATAAAAGAAATGTAGAAAAAATGAAAGCGGACGGTTTTTTTAAAGATATTAAAATAATTAAACCTTCCCCGGATAGGCCTATAGATGAAGAAGAGGAGATTGCGTATCGCTGGTTTAAACACGCTGCCTATTGCGCCTTGAAGGGTGATATAAACACGCTAAAGCAAATAAAAAAGGCCAGAGAAAAAGATTTCGGCAGAAAGGTTCGTTCTCGCCTCGACGCTTTTCCTACAAGATTCTCTTATTATGGATTAGCAAATTTTTTTAAAACGACTAACAGATATAAAAAAGCAATACAATGCTATCATGATATTTTAAAAACCGATCCTAATGATTTTGAGGCCTATATTAGCTTGGGGGATATCTATAACATAATCGGCGAATATGAAAAAGCACTTGTTTTTTTTAACCAAGCCTTATCGTTTCAGCCGAAACTCGCTAAGCTTTATATAACAGTCGGTAATATTTATTACAGTAAGTTAGGGAGGTTAGATTTAGCAATAGATTCTTTCCAAAAGGCTATTCTATCTGATCCCACTTTGTACGAGGCATATCAAAACCTAGGAGATATTTATAGCGATAAAGGCGAATATGATAAAGCTATAGGTTATTACCAAAAAGCTATCGAGGTTAACCCTACTTTCTTTGATGTCTATTTAAGCTTAGGTGGTCTCTACGCTAGAATAGAAAACCACCCCAAAGCCATAGAATACCTACAAAGAGCTCTCCAGATTAGACCTAATTCTTTGGATGTTTACGTAATCCTAAGCGATATCTATAATAAAAACGGAGACTACCCCAAGGCAATAGAATATCTTAACAAGGCCGTACAGCTCAAGCCTAACAATGCCGATGCCTATTCTAATTTAGGCAATATCTACAGCACCCAAGGTAACTACCCTAAGGCAATAGAGCATCTTAACAAAGCTATCCAGCTGAAGCCCAACAATGCCGATGCCTATTCTAATTTAGGCAATATCTACAGTGCCCAAGGCAACTACCCTAAGGCAATAGAGGACTTACAGAAGTCACTTGACTTTAACCCCAATAATGCGGAAGTTCAGCTAAGCTTAGGAAACATTTATTTAAAAAGAGGTGATACAAAAAATGCTTCAAAACAAGTTGAAAATCTTAAAAAATTAGGAAGAAATAATTTAGCCGAAGAGTTAGAAAAAGCTATAGGAAAATAAACTAACTCTTAAAGGAAAAATGGCTGATGATTAA
>JAUYDL010000064.1 GCA_030691865.1 Candidatus Omnitrophota bacterium
AGCGAAGTGGATTACGATATCAGGTTTCTCTTTTAAGAAAATTCTTTCAATCTGTTTTCTATTGCAAATGTCGGTCTTGTAAAAAGTGACAGTCACCTTCGGTGACAGTCCCTTTTTACCAATATCTTCAAGGCGCTTAAGGTCTCCAGCGTAGGTGAGTTTGTCAACTAGGATAATCTTAGGGACAGTCCCCTTCGGGGACAGTCCCTTCGATAGAAGTCGCACAAAGGCGCTACCGATAAACCCTGCGCCGCCGGTAACTAAGATTTTAGGTATTCTTTTACGCATTCTTCGAGAACTGAGTTAATATTTCTAACCTTAAAACCAGATTTCTCAAGATTGTTTGTGGACAAAATCAGGTTAGTCCTGACTAAACCTAGTTTTTTTAAAGTAATCACTTTAAATTTAAATTCCGGAACGTATTTTTGATAAACCTGCATAAGTTTGGGGTAGCGCAGTCCACCCTTATTTACCACATTATACACCCCCCGGGCGTCAATCTTTATCAGATGTTTAATTGCCCGGACAAAATCAGGGACATAGGTTACGGAGTTAGTAATATCAATTACCTTCTTGTATTTTATAAGTTTATCTAACACATTCTTAGGATGCTTGGAATTTAACAAGGGAATCCTTATCCTAGCAATCAAAATATTGTAATTTCTGGCAAGCGCCTCAAGCGGCCTATCCGCGTAAATCTTGCTGCGGCTGTAAAATAACCTGAAGAAATAATCCTGGCTATTTTCTTTTATCGGCTTGTTTTTCTTATAATCGTAATTAAAAATACACCCGCTGCTTATATGCACAAGCTTAATGTTGCTGCGCAGGCATATCTCAGCCAAGATTACCGGTACAAAACTATTTGCCAGCAGAGTTGCATCCTTTTCCAGCTCGCAGTCATCCACGTTCTGCCTGCCGGTAATACCGATACAGTTAATGATTATTTTAGGATTGTATTTTCTAATCAACTTCTCGGCATCGCTAAAACAATTTATCATTGAGCCATCAATCCTGCAATCAAGCTCTTTTTGCAGCCTTTCGCCGATAAAGCCTTTTCCTAAAATCAAAATACTCTTATTCATCCTTCAGTAAATCCTTTAGGTATTCACCATAACTGGTTGGTACGGCATCAGCAAGCCTTGCCAACTGCTTTTTATTAATATAACCCATCCGGTAGGCCACTTCTTCAATACAGCCGATTTTTAACCCCTGCCGATCTTCAATAGTTTTAATAAATGTGGAAGCGCTGATTAGCGAGTCATAGGTGCCGGTATCAAGCCAGGCATAACCTCGGCCTAATAACTTAACCTTCAGCAACCCGCGTCTTAAATATTCTTTATTCAGATCATTAATTTCCAACTCCCCCCTGGCTGAAGGCCTCAGTTTCCTGGCAATCTTTGGCGCAGAATTATCATAAAAATACATGCCGCAGGTTACCCAGTTAGATTTTGGCTTATTCGGCTTTTCTTCAAGTGAAACTACTTTAGAATTTTTGTCAAATCCTATTACTCCGTACCTTTGCGGATCTTTAACCGAATAACCAAATATCAATGCTCCCTCTTCTAATCCAGCAGCCTCCTGCACCAGCGTCACTAATTGGTCGCCATAAAATATATTGTCTCCCAGGACCAGACAAACGCTGTCATCGGCAATAAATTTTTCTCCGATAATCAGGCTTTGGGCAATGCCCTGAGGTTCTTTTTGTGCGGCATAAGAAATCTTTATCCCTAACCTTTTTCCTTCCTCCAATAGGTCTTTAAACCTGGGTAAATCTTTGGGGGTAGAAACAACCAAAATTTCCCGGATACCTGCCAGCATCAACACTGACAAAGGATAATAAATCATCGGTTTATCGTAAATCGGCAGCAGTTGTTTACAAACTCCTTTAGTTATTGGGTAAAGCCTTGTAGCTTTTCCGCCAGCTAAAATTATACCTTTCATTTTGTTAACCTCTCTGACTGCCTACCGGCAGGCAAGTCGTATTTAAAATATAGAAATATCAATATGGATAGCGTTACTAAGGTAACAGCATTGGCCAATATAATTATGGGATCACGACGCGCAATTCCGTAAATCACCCAGAGTATGACGCCAAAAGATAGCTGGAATAAAGTCACCGGGCTGACATCCTTGACCGACCGGGTCCTCAAGGACCTAAAGATCTGGGGGACAAAAGAAAACATGGTTAGGGTAGCTGCTGTTGCGCCGATTATTGTCCAAAGCATAATTGATAATTATAACTCTAAATCCCTGATTAATAAAGGTGTTTTTACTTAAAACAGAAGGGGACGTTCCCCTTTAGGGAAACGTCCCCTTTTAATACTAAAGCATCATACATCATAGACAGTGTACGTAATTCTAATGAAGTTAGATGGTTACAAAACAAATATTGCGGCTTTCCTGTAGGCTATCTACGAAGTGCAAGAGGGCTAAGAGTATTGCATTGCATATTTATCAAGAAGCTCACGTATCATTTTCTGATATTTTGTATGATATTGACCTGCCTTATGTTTAAAGAATTCAACACTCTTCTTTTTAAGTACTATGGTGACTTTAACCGTCTTCTCGGTAGTTACTAATTCTGCAGGCGTTGGAAGAAAATCCTTAACCCTCCTGAGCTCCCCAATAGGCATATTTAAATCTTCAGTCTTTCTTTTCATAATAAACCTTTCCTTTCCTCCAATAGCCAGCTCCAAAAATTCTTATCTTATCATCTCTGTAAGTGAACCTTACAGTCACAATCCTTTTTGCCACTTTACCAATACAAAATAATCTCTCTTCTTTCAAACTATGTTTTGAATCAATATAAATCTTTCTTTTAGGATCCTTAAACGCTTTTGAGGCGATGATAAAATCTATACCATGTTTATGGATGTTTATTGACTCTCGGTTCGAATCCCAAACGAAACTTTTGTATCCTTCATCCATCTGCTTAAAATATAACATAACTTTAGTAATATGTCAATATAATAATACATATAATTATATGTATTATTAGTATAGTAGTATAGACAGTCTTCGTAATTCCATTAAAGACAAATAGTTACAAAACAAATATTGCGGCTTTCCTGCCTTGCCTTCTCGGAAAATAATGTATGCCTGTCTTCACCAGCCTCCGTAGGAAATCTTGATCACCACAAGGAATCTCCATTTTCGAGAAATAAGCTTCCTCTTTGCTATCAAAAGCTCTCAGAAATTCTTTATAAGTTGCCTGCCGTCCAACAGCCTCTTTTCCGAAGTCTTCGAAATCGGGGCTAACTCGCGTTATGCCATCCTCTTGCCCTAAACAATAAAATCGCGAACTACTATGCGCATATTCGAAGGCCTCTACAACCATTCCCGCGCGCACCGGATTTCTCTCCACATACCTGCCACAATTTTTCAAATATAAATCTTTTTGTATCGGCTGCAATTTAAATCTGCCTTGCCATAAAAAACCCACCGCGTTATATTGCTTATGGTAATAATGGCTATACGCCCGATGTAATCCTGCCATAAATTTCGAAATTAATTCAGGATATTCGAATTCAACCACAAGATGATAGTGATTCGGCATAATAACCCAATGATATATTTTTGAATCAAACCTATTATTATACTCACAAAGCAATGTCTTAAAATGATCAAAATCCTTAGATTCTTGAAAAATCACCTTGCGTCCACTGCTTCGGCTAAACGCATGATACACTAACGACTGTTGCAGTTGATGCTTACGCGCATATGATGGCATGATCTTCTCTCCTCCTGTTATAATTGACGCGGAAGTTAAGAAAATCTAACAATATTTATTTTAGGGAGGGAAGTATTTCTTACGGATCTGATTGGGGAATATGCGGTTACGTAAACTGTCTACAAGATAATAACTTTGAGGAAACGGCGGGAACCGGCTTTGAGGATGCCGGGTTCATGCGGAATAAAATCATCTTTTTGGACTTTTACGTTGTTAAAACTGACTGCCCCCTGCTTGATCAGCCTACGGGCTTCATTGCCGCTTGCAACAAGCTTACTTTCAATAAGTATGGCCAGGATGTTCTTTTTACCATCAATTTTAAATTTAGGCATCTCTTGAGGGATTTCTTTTTGGGAAAATACGCGGGTAAACTCCTCAGCTTCTTTTTCCGCGGCTTGAGCGGAATGATATTGGGTAATTATTATTTTTGCCAACCCAACTTTCGCCTCTTTAGGATGCATCTGTCTAACTGAATTTAAATCTTCTTCAGTAAGCAACTCATAATATTTAAGCATCAACTCGTCTGAAATTGACATAATCTTGCCGAACATTTCCTTGGGCGTTTCATTTATGCCGATATAGTTACCGTAGGACTTGCTCATTTTTTGAATACCATCCGTCCCTTCCAAAAGCGGCATAGTAATAACCACCTGTTGTGACTGACCGTAATCCTTCTGCATTTCTCTCCCCATTAAAAGATTAAATTTCTGGTCAGTTCCACCCAATTCTACATCTGCCTTGAGCTCTACGGAATCATATCCCTGTATCAAAGGATACAGAAACTCCAGTATTGAAATATCTTCTCCGTTAACATAACGTTTCTTAAAATCTTCTCTGGCAAGCATCTGGGCAACGCTAGAATGCGTAGTTAGAGATAATAAACCAAATATGTTTATTTTCTCAAGCCACTCGCTATTAAATCTAATTTTAAGACTTTTAGTCTCAGTATGTAAAATTTTAGAGACTTGTCTTTTGTATGATTCTGCGTTTTTAAGGACTTCATCTCTGGTAAGTTGTTTTCTTTTTTCTGAACGACCGGTAGGATCTCCAATTTGACCGGTAAGATCGCCGATCAGGAAATAAACTTCATGTCCTAAATCCTGGAATTGACGCAGCTTGCGTAAAAGTACAGTGTGGCCCAAATGCAAATCAGGAGCAGTTGGATCAAAACCTGCCTTAATCTTTAAGGGGCGCCGAGTTTTAATGCTCTGCTGGAGTTTCTTGCGTAGCTCATCTTCAGAGATTATCTCTACAGCGCCCCTTTTAATTATTTCTATTTGTTTATCGATATCCATATTTAAATCCGGGGACGGTTCTATTTTTTCCTGAGTTCAATTCCAGAAAAATAGAACCGTCCCCTAGTTTTACTATAACCTTGCCGTTAAACCAATCTTAGCCTGCTCCACATCCACCTTAATTACTTTTACCTTTATTTTATCTCCGGGTTTCAAATTCGCAACTGTTTCTTTTTCAATTTCGCTTGAGTAGATCAGGCCTTCCAGTTCATCATCAATCTTGGCAAATACCCCGAATTCAGTGAGGCTGGAGACTTCCACTTCTAATTGCGTATCCAGAGGATAACGTTGGGCAATCTTGGCCCAGGGATTCTCCTGCAGTTGCTTTAGCCCTAAAGCAATCCGGCGATTAGTAGAATCAACCGACAGTATAGAAACATCAATCTTCTGCCCCTTTTTTAAAACATCCTGAGGATGGCCGATTCTTTTAGTCCAGGAGATATCTGATACATGAATCATCCCCTCCAGGTTAGAATCTAACTCCACAAATGCCCCGTACTCCGTGAAGCCGCGCACCTTACCGGATACGCTAGTGCCCACCGGATATCTGCTTTCTGCTTCCAACCAGGGATTCTGCTCTAACTGTTTTAAGCTCAGTGAAATCCTGCGGGAATCTTTTTCTACGCTTAAGATCTGAGTCTCCAACATATCTCCGACGGCAAACATCTCCCCCGGATTATTCACGCGTTTGGTCCAGGAGATCTCGGAAACATGGATCAGGCCTTCAATGCCTTTTTCCAGTTCCACAAAAACTCCGTAGGGCAGAATATTGACTACTTTGCCTTTTACTTTTGCGCCGATAGAGAATTTGCCTTCAATATCTTTCCAGGGATCAGATAATCTCTGCTTAAGGCCTAAAGAAACTTTACCTGAGGCCTGATCGAGATTTAAAATCATCACTTCGATTTTATCTCCGATGGCCACAATTTCAGATGGATGGCTGATCTTTGACCAGGACATATCCGTAATATGCAGCAGGCCATCCACTCCGCCTAAATCAATAAAGGCGCCAAAATCAGTAATCGCCTTGACTAACCCCGGATAAATACCACCAATCTTTAATTCTCCCCAGATTTTGCCCTTAGCCACATCTCTTTCTGCCTGCACTGCTTCGCGGCGGCTGACAATGATACTGCGCCGTAAATTATTCACCTTAACGATTTTAAACTTAAATATCTTATACAAGATATCTTTGTCGGCAATGTTACGGAAAGAGGAAAGTGAACTCGGCAAGAACCCCTCAATTCCCATAATATCTACCAGGAATCCGCCTTTGACTTTCTTTACCGGTTTACCTTCCACCAGTGTTCCTTCATTAGATAGCTTAACAATTTTGTCCCATCCCTGCATTCTCATGGCTTTTTCGCGCGACAGGGTCATCACCCCGGCGTCATTTTCCATGGTCTCCAGCAAAAATTCCATCTCACGACCGATCTCTAAATCTCCGGCGCTGAATTCAGTGATGGGAACAATACCTTCAGATTTAAAACCCACATCCACCAGAACTTCTTTAGTCTTAATTTCTACGATTTTACCGCTGACTATCTGGCCTTCTTTTAAAACCTTAATACTTTGATTATACAATAATTCTAGTTCTGCTCTAGTATCTGACATTTTTCAATTACTCCTTTTCTTTTTTTATTAGTTTGATTATTTTAATTGTTAAGCAAACTAGCCAAAATCATCTGCCGAATTTCATGATTTGGCTCCCCCTTTCTATGCGAATTTGTACGTCGTATAAATTTATACTCCATCCTTTAAAATGATCTCTTTGCCCAGCGCTAACAGCTTCTTTGCCTGGGCCAGGCTTTTTGCTTCTGCGTAGGTACGCATAATTGGCTCTGTTCCTGAACCGCGAAACATCAACCAGCTGGAGTCTTGGCAGATAAGCTTTATGCCGTCGTAATCCTTAATCTCTACAACCTTCTTTCCCAATAGTTCTTTAGGTAGATTCTCCTTCTTGGGCTCAACCTGTTTATCCAAATGAAAATCCTGACGCACATAATAATATTTGCCGAATTTCTCCTCTGTTTCATTTAAGATCTTTAAAATATTTTTGTTCCGATAGACCATCATCTCAATTAAAAGCAACCCAGCCATCGTTCCGTCACGCTCAGGAATATAACCTTTAACCCCTATGCCGCCGGCTTCTTCACCGCCAGCCACAATATCCTGGGTTTCCATAAGATTAGAAATATACTTAAAACCTACCGGGGTCTCATAAAGTTTAATCCCTAAGAATTTTGCGATATTATTAATCATGGTTGAGCCGCAAATAGTTTTGACTAAACCCCCGCTCCAATGCCGGTCCTGATTTAAATGCAGCGCTAACAAACCCAAGATCTTCTGCGGATGAATAAATACGCCACCCGGGGCAACCGCGGCAATCCTATCCGCATCACCGTCCAGAGCAATACCTAAATCAAACTTTTCATTTTTAACGCGCCTTTTTAATTCCTCTAAATTTTCCTCTACCGGCTCAGGCCTGCCTCCATCAAAAGAAGGATTAATCGTGTTACGCATAAACTCTAATTTTATGCCGGTGCCTTTAAGCACTTCGGCTATAAAACTATCCCCGGAGCCATACATCGAATCCACCAAAACTTTGAATTTCTTATTTTTGATTTTCTTCAGATCAATATAATTACGGATAAATTTTATGTAATCGCGGGTCAAATCAACTACTTCAATTGATTCAACAGAGGCGGAATCTTTCACCGGAGTGATCGTCAACAGATCCTCAACTTCCCGGGTCAATTCCTGGCTGGCTCCGCCGCCGGCAGCATTCTTAATCTTAAAACCATTATATTCTGCAGGATTATGCGAAGCAGTAATCATGATCCCTAAATCCAACTTACGGGATTTAACCGCAAAACTCAGTGCCGGGGTAGGTATCGGCCGGTCAGAAAGGATCACTTCCAGGCCGTTACTTTTTAAAACAATTGCCGCGGTTTGTGCAAATTTAGCCGACATAAAACGGGTGTCATATCCCACCGCCACTTTTTTACCTGCGCCCAAAAAATCCGCTACTGCCTGAGTAAGAATCTTAACATTTTCTAAAGTATAGGTATCCGCGATAACCGCTCTCCAGCCGTCGGTACCGAATTTAATTTGCGTAACTGCATTACCCATTGATATTTCTCCTATCTTAAACTATTGATTGCCTGTTTAATATTCTTTGCCCCAAAAATGTATGAACCTGCGATCAGAATATTTGCTCCTGCCTGCTTTACAAGTTTTGCGGTTAGAGAATTGATCCCGCCGTCCACGGCGATATCATTCTTGAAAATTGCGCGCAGCTGTCTTATCTTTTTTATTGCTCCCGGAATAAAAGCCTGTCCGCCAAAACCAGGATTCACCGACATCACTAAAACAAAATCCACTAACCCCAAAGCCGGCTTAATTTTAGCTAATGGCGTGCCCGGATTTAAAGAGATCCCCAGTTTTACCTTACTTTTTTTTAATCCTTGCCCGATCGCTTGCAATTCTTTCAAACTAACTGTCTCAATATGCACGGTAATCATATCGCTTCCGGCATTGACAAAGGCGCCCACATATTTAGCAGGATTCTGGATCATTAAATGCACATCCAGCGCAAGGGTTGTTGACTGGCGCATAAATTTTACAATCACCGGGCCGATAGTAATATTTGGTACGAAGTGGCCGTCCATCACATCTACGTGGATTAAGTCTGCGCCTGCCCGCTTGACTTTTTTAAGCTCAACTCCCAATTTACTAAAGTCTGCCGATAATATTGATGGAGCGATCTTTATTTTCATTTATAAAGCTTCCTTTTCTTGATGTAGTCAAAAACTTTATCCGTAACTAAATAACCAACACATGTAGACAGTGTATGTAACATCTTACAACACAGTCAGTTACAAAACAAATATTTCCTTTTCCTCTTACCCATGTTTGTTTCATAACTCATTTATTATCAAATAGTTACATACACTGTCTACTCACTTCTACTCACTTGTAATATTGATGGAGCGATCTTTATTTTCATTTATAAAGCTTCCTTTTCTTGATGTAGTCAAAAACTTTATCCGTAACTAAATAACCAAAGGATTTATTTTGGGAAACGCACTGGCGCACCTCAAAACCTGAAACATCCACTGCCCTAATCGGCAAAGTTTGAATATAATGCGGTATTTGCTCCAGCGGATACCCCGGACGCGTTGCTGCTACAAATTTAACCATGGCCAGTATCTGATTTAAATCTTTCCACTCGTTTAAATACTTAAGCAGATCTGAGCCAATAATAAAATAAAGCTCATCATGGCTATACTTAGCTTTAAATTCCCTTAAGGTGTCAATAGTATAGGAACGCCCCTGACGTTTAATCTCAATATCTGAAACCGCAAAGAACTTGTTGGAGGCCACCGCCAGTCTCAGCATCTTTAAGCGGTCTTTGGCCGGAGCAATATTCAAATTATCCTTGTGCGGCGGCAAGGCCGCAGGCACGAAAATAATTTTATCCAGCCCTAATTTTTCTCTTACCTCTTCGGCTAAAATTAAGTGCCCAATATGCACCGGGTTAAAAGTTCCGCCAAGAATGCCGATCTTCATACTCTAACCTGGCCTGAGCCGTAGACCATATATTTATAAGTAGTCAGCTCTTTCAGCCCCATCGGACCGCGGGCATGCAGTTTATCGGTTGAAATGCCAATCTCTGCCCCCATGCCAAACTGATTTCCGTCGGTAAAACGGGTTGAGGCATTCAGGTAAACGCAAGCTGAATCTATTTGCTTTAAAAATTTTGCCGCGGCGGTATTATTATCCGTAACAATGCTATCGGAGTGATGCGAACCATACTCATTGATATGCGCGATTGCCGCATCCAGATTATCAACCACTTTAACCGAAAGAATTAAATCCAGATATTCGCTACGGTAATCTTTTTCCGTGGCGCGTTTAACCCATTTAGCAATTCTCTGAGTTATGGCGCATCCGCGGATCTGGACCCCTGAACTTTTAAATTTCTTAAGCATCCCGGGTAAAAATCTTGCGGCAACATCACGATGCACCAGCATGCTTTCCATGGCATTGCAAACTCCCGGGCGCTGACACTTGGCATTCAAACAGATATTCTGTGCCATATTTAAATCCGCATCTTCATCCACATAAACATGGCAAATTCCTTTATAATGCTTAATCACCGGTATACGTGAAGACCTAACCACTTTTTTAATCAACTCTTCTCCGCCACGGGGGATAACTACATCAATGTAATCATTTAACTTAAGCAAATAATCTATCGCCTTATGATTGGTGGTGGCAATCAGGTTAATTGCGCCCTCTGCCAGGTTGTGTTTTTGCATTACCTCCTTGAACAGATTAAAAATCGCCAGGTTAGAATTTAAAGCTTCACTTCCGCCGCGTAAAATTACGGAGTTGGCGGATTTAAAACAAAGCCCGATACAATCCGACGTAACATTAGGACGGGATTCATAGATGATCGCCACTACGCCGATAGGAACACGCACCTTCTGAATACTCAAACCATTAGCTACATTCCAGGCACGCATAACTTCGTCCACCGGATCTTTAAGTTTGGCAATATCCAGCAAAGAGTCTGCCATCTGCTTGATTCTTGCCTCATCCAAACTAAGCCGATCAATAAAAGCCTTACCCTTAGCACGAGATTTAGAAATATCTTTTTGATTAGCTTTCAAGATAATCGCTTGCTTGCTCAGTAAAGCAGAAGCCAAATCCTTAAGTACTGCGTTCTTAGCAGTCGAAGACAAAGTAGCCAGCCTGCGGGACGCAGCTTGAGCTTGTTTTGCAATATTTTCTATTTCTTTTTTAAGATTTTTATTCATTCTTTTGTTTAGGTTAACCCCGTTAGAAGTCCCACGCGCACGGCGCTACTTCTAACGGGGTAAAAATATAGTGCCCTGACAAAAAGGATTATTAGTTAGCTGGCTAATAATTCTGTTCTTTCGTCCATTGGTAATTACGCAAGGGACCCCTCCTTCAACCGCAATGCGCGCTGCCTCAATTTTAGTAACCATACCGCCAACACAAATCTTTTTGTTCGTCGAACAAGCTAAAGATTTTATTTCCCCGGTGATTTTATCAACCTGACGGATAATTTTTTTATTTTTATCTAATAGGCCTTCGACATCAGAAAGAATAATTAAAAGATCTGCTCCCACCAATATGGAAACTAAAGCTGACAAACGATCATTATCGCCAAACTTAATTTCTTCAGTGGCAACTGTATCATTCTCATTTATAATCGGCACACAGTTTAACTTTAGTAAAGTATTCAATGTATGTTTTGCATTTGCATAACGAACCCCGAGAAAATCATCCCAGGTTAAAAGCAATTGCGCACAATTTAATCTATATTTATTAAGCGCAAGCTTATAAACATGCATCAGCTCATGTTGGCCAATCGCCGCAGCTGCCTGCAAATATTCTAGCCTTTTAGGGCGGCTGGCGAGCTTTAAAATTGACATACCCAGGGCGATTGCTCCGGAGGAAACCACCACCACCTCTTTGCCCTGCTTAATCAGATCAGAGATCTGCTTAGCAATTTTATTGACTAAACCCGTATCCAGCTTGCTCGCCTCTGTGGCAAACAGGCTTGCTCCAACCTTAACCACAACTCTTTTATATTTTCTTGGCGACTGCATCAATTAACTCCTCTAATCCTTGTTTGTTTAACGCTGATATTGGGTAAACTATTCTCTTAATTAATTTTTTAAACCGCTTCAGATTTTCCTTTGCGCCATCAAGATCCATTTTATTAGCACAAACAATCTGTGGTTTCTTAAATACAGCTTTGCTGTAATTCTTTAATTCTAAATTAATGTTTTTATAATCCTCTACCGGGTCCCTGCCCTCAAAACCCGCCATATCAATTATATGAATTAAAATCTTAGTGCGCTCAACATGCTTTAGAAATTGATCCCCCAGGCCGCGGCCTTCAGATGCCCCCGGAATTAAACCGGGAATATCGGCAATCACAAATTTTCGATGCCTACCCTGGGCCACCCCTAAAATCGGCCCGGTAGTCGTGAAAGGATAGGCAGCAATCTTAGGATGCGCGTTAGAAATCGCAGAAATCAAAGTAGATTTACCGGCATTAGGAAATCCCACTACCCCCACATCCGCCAGAAGCTTTAAATCCAGTACAATTATTTTTTCTTCACCCGCCTGGCCCGGTGTGGCTTCTTTGCGGTGCCAATTACCTATGCCGCCTTTGCCTCCACGCGCCACGATTACCTGATCACCATCAACATCCAGATCGCGTAAAATAGAGCCAGTGGCAAAATCTTTAATCGTGGTGCCCAGGGGAACACGGATAATTACATCCGCAGATCCCCTGCCTTTTTTGTGATTACTCAAACCATGCCCGCCGCCAGCGCCAAAAAAATGACGATGATGCTGAAAATCTAAAAGGGTAAGCAGATTACGGTCAGCGCGTATAATAATATCCGCCCCTTTACCGCCGTCTCCGCCATCCGGGATACCATGACGTTGATACTTATCCCGGTAAAGGCTGCCACAGCCCTTACCGCCAGAGCCTGCGCGGATATTAATTTTAGCCCCGTCGATAAACACTTTTTTATAAACCTAAAACAATAGCTTTAATCTTTAACTCAGTAAGCTGGGCGCGATGGCCTTTTTCCCAATGTGAATTCTTACGCCTGCGGTGCTTATAAGCAGTGGTTTTCTCACCTAAGATCTGCTTAAGCACTGTTGCTTGAACTTTAGCACCCTTAACATAAGGCTGGCCAATCTGGACTTTTTCGCCGTCAGAGACTAACAAAACTTTATCAATGCTGATATTATCGCCTTTAGCCATTACCTGTTTATTCACCTCAATAATATCATCCTTGGTTACACTATACTGTTTTGATCCAACTTCAATTATGGCATACATTTGACTCTCCTCCTTAAAGGTAAGTTAAATAACCAATTCTTAAGTTTATTATTATATACCTGGTGGATTTAGGGGTCAAGCGATTTTGATGTCTTCTAGATGCGCGGTGGGGTTAGAAATGAGGTTAATCTTGATCCGGTATTTATGCTCAATCGCGCGCAGTGCCTCCTTATCTTTTAAGATTTCATCAATCACAGGCGGTGCCAAGGTAAGTGAGGCCTGTTTTAAGGTTTTGCCCTTAAGATAGCGTTTAAGCTCTTTTAAAGCAAAAATTCCCAGGGTTTGGGGTGAGCGCAGCTTGCCTTTACCCTTGCAATATGGGCAGGGATGAAAAGAAAGCATCTGCACTGTCTTGTGAATGCGTTCACGGGTCATCTCCACTATTCCAAACTTGGAAATTCCCAAAATATCGTATTTTGCCCGGTCACCGGCCAAGGCATTTTTCAAAATACTCAGTAATTCCCGGCGATGGCCTTCGCGTTCCATATCGATAAAATCAATTACGATAATCCCGCCTAAATCGCGCAGCACTAGCTGCCGGGCAATCTCTACCGCTGCCTCAGCATTAACCTTAAAAGCCATATCCTCCTGATTGACCTTTTTCTTAAAGCCGCCGCTATTTACATCAATCACCACCAGCCCTTCGGTCGGCTCAATAATCAGATACGCTTTGGATTTTAAATAAACATGGCTTTCAAAGATACGATTAATCTGTTTTTCTACGTCCTTTGCGCCAAAAAGGTCATCCCCCCGGTAAAGTTCGACTTTTTTACACAGGTAACTTAAAAACGTGCGCATAAAATGCTGAATACGGTAAAATTCAGGCTTAGAGTCAATGATCAGTTTGGTAACATCTTCGGTAAAAGAATCACGGATTGCCCGCAACGGCAAATCATACTCCTCGTAAACTAAAGCCGGGGCTTTCTTCTCCTGGGCAATCTTCTCCAGCCGTTTCCATAATTTATAAAGAAACTGCGCATCGCGGATTAATTCCTGCTCGCTACGGCCGCTAGCCGCAGTGCGTACAATAAAACCTACCGGATCAGGTAATTTAAGCTTTTTAAAGATATCCCGCAGGCGCCTTCTTTCAACTTCATTCTCAATGCGCCGGGAAATTCCCCCTTGTTTCTCCAGCGGCATAATTACCAAATACCTGCCGGCTAAACCAATCTGCGTAGAAATACGCGGCCCCTTAGTACCGAAAGATTCTTTGACTACCTGCACCAGAACCTCCTGGCCCTTTTTTACCTCTTTGATCGGAGTCTGCTGCGGTGCCTCAATAGACTCATAAGCAGATTCGATTTCCGATAAATACAAGAAACCGTTTTTGGGCAGGCCAATATCCACAAAGGCCGCGCCAATCGAAGGCATGACAGCCTCAATTCTGCCCTTATAAATGTTACCGACAATCGTACGGTCCTGCGGACGCTCAATATGAAACTCTAGCAGCAGCCCGTCCTGAACTATCGCCACCCGTTTTTCTTGTATTTCAGAATTAATTAAAATTTCCTTGGACATCTTTTACTTCTATCCCTTCTGGTAATTTTTTTTGCAGCCTATCTTTAAACTCTTCAGGCTCTACCGGAAATCTTAAAATTATCGAGGCTTCTTCGTGTTCGCTTTCTACTCCTAATTTTAAAGCCCTTTTTAAGCTTAATTTAGGATGCGGGGAAAAACCTTCTGACATTTTAAGCGGCAACTCCGCGCGGCGCATCGCGCGCGTGAATAGGCGCATCAGGTCTAAATGCGAAATATAACGCATCAG
Organism: Candidatus Omnitrophota bacterium; assembly: GCA_030691865.1. Classification (GTDB taxonomy): domain Bacteria; phylum Omnitrophota; class Gorgyraeia; order Gygaellales; family Profunditerraquicolaceae; genus UBA6249. Next base: position 14,688 of record JAUYDL010000064.1, read on the forward strand.
CCCTTTTTTAGAAAAACTAATACTTACTCTGTACATATTTTAAAAACCCGGGGACGGTTCTATTTTTCAATCAAATCAGGCT